>JAUNTV010000292.1:0-1095 GCA_030538515.1 Paracoccus sp. (in: a-proteobacteria) | reverse complement strand
TAGTAAAGCGCCACCACCGTCACCGGCAGCACCGCATGCCACAGGAAATCAAGGGTGAAGATCTTGGCCCAGAAATTCGCGGCCTCGTAAGGCAGGGTCCGCATGCCCGAGGTCGGGAACCAGCCAAGCGAGACCCCGAAGATCAGGATGAAGATCATCCCGGTCCAGAACATCGGGGCCGAGCGGAACATCAGGCCAAGGAAAATCCCCGCCGTATCGGTCCGGGAGCCGCGCCGCCACGACAGCCACGCCCCCACCGGCACCCCGATCAGATAGGCAAGGATGATCGCGGGCAGCATCAGCGCCATGGTATTGGCCAGCCGCTCCATCACGATCGGGGCGACCGGGGCGCGATAGCTGAAAGATGTCCCGAATTCGCCGCGCAGCGCATTGCCCAGATAAAGCAGATATTGCCGCCACATCGGTTCATCCAGCCCGAATTGCGCGCGGACCTGCGCGCGCTGTTCGGGGTTCAGCCCCTCGGCCACAAGGGCGGTGGTCGGGTCGGGCAGACCAAGGCGGAACAGGAAAAACAGAATGGTTGCGATGATCCATAGCGACAGCATCGCTTGCAGGATTCGCTTGATCATATAGGCGCGGCGCGACATCGGCGGCCCTTCTTTCCGGGTGGCTGACGTGATGCAGGCAAAGGGCCGGGGCGCGCGCGCGGGCTTCATGCGCGCGCGCGCCCCGGCCTGAAGGGTGACGTCAGCGCATCAGGCGGCCGTCGCTGTCCCAGCTGTAGCCTGCGGCTTCCAGCTCGGCGCGGGCGGCGTCCATGTCGTAATCCAGACGCTCGACAAGCGCGTCATGCCAGAAGGCGTTGACCGGGGCGATCACGGAATTGCCGACCTCGCCCCGCCCGTCCAGCAGCACGTTGACCATGCGCTCGCGGTCCATCGCATGGGTCAGCGCCCGGCGCAGCGCGCGGTCACCGAAGGGATCGCGGCGGATATTGAAGGTCAGGTGGTAATAGCCGAAATCGGGCACGCTGACCACGGTAAGGTCGTCATTGGCTTCCGCCAGCGGGATCTGGCCCGGCTCCATCCGCCATGCGGTCAGGTCGATCTGGCCGGTTTGCAGCGCGGTGAACAC
>JAUNTV010000291.1 GCA_030538515.1 Paracoccus sp. (in: a-proteobacteria) | reverse complement strand
TGATGGAAAACGCTTTCGACTATCTTGACGCCCCGGTCATCAACTGCACCGGCAAGGACGTGCCCATGCCCTATGCGGCCAATCTGGAAAAGCACGCCCTGATCACGCCCGCCGAGGTGGTCGAGGCGGTCAGGAAAGTCACCTATAAATAAGGAGCAAGCGAGATGCCCACAGAAATCCTGATGCCCGCGCTGTCTCCGACGATGGAGGAAGGCACGCTTGCCAAATGGCTGGTGAAGGAAGGCGATAGCGTTTCTTCCGGCGATATCCTGGCCGAGATCGAAACCGACAAGGCCACCATGGAATTCGAAGCCGTGGATGAAGGTGTGATCGGCAAGATCCTTGTCGCCGAGGGCAGCGAGGGCGTGAAGGTCAACACCCCCATCGCCGTTCTGCTGGAGGAAGGCGAAAGCGCCGATGATATCGGCACATCCAGCCCCGCCAAGGCAGAAGCGCCCAAGGCCGAAGCCGCAAAGGAAGCCCCCAAGGCCGAGGCACCGAAAGCCGCCCCCCCTGCCCCGAAATCGGGTGACGGGGCGCGTATCTTCGCCTCGCCCCTGGCGCGGCGGATCGCGGCGGAAAAGGGCGTTGATCTGGCCGGCGTCAAGGGGTCCGGCCCGCATGGGCGGATCGTCAAGGCCGATGTGGATGGCGCGAAAGCGGGCGCGCCCGCTGCTGCTGCCCCTGCCACGGCTGCGGCGGCACCCGCCAAAGCCGCCGCGCCCGCAGGGCCTTCGGCGGATGCGATCATGAAGATCTATGCCGACCGCGAGACCGAGGAAGTGGCGCTTGACGGCATGCGCCGCACCATCGCCGCGCGCCTGTCGGAAGCCAAATCCACGATCCCGCATTTCTACCTGCGCCGCTCGGCCAGGCTGGATGCGCTGATGGCGTTCCGCGCCACGCTGAACAAGCAGCTTGAAGGGCGCGGCGTGAAGCTGTCGGTCAATGATTTCATCATCAAGGCCTGCGCGCTGGCGCTGCAAGAAGTCCCCGATGCCAATGCGGTCTGGGCGGGCGACCGCATCCTGAAGCTGAAGCCTTCGGATGTGGCCGTGGCCGTGGCGATCGAGGGCGGGCTGTTCACCCCGGTTCTGAAGGACGCGCAGCAGAAAACGCTGTCCACCCTTTCGACCGAGATGAAGGATCTGGCCACCCGCGCCAAGACGAAGAAGCTGGCCCCGCATGAATATCAGGGCGGCAGCTTCGCGATTTCCAACCTCGGCATGTTCGGGATCGAGAATTTCGATGCCGTCATCAACCCCCCCCATGGTGCCATTCTGGCCGTGGGCGCGGGCATCCAGACCCCCGTGGTCGAGGGCGGCGAGGTGGTGATCCGCAATGTCATGTCGATGACGCTGTCAGTGGATCACCGCGTGATCGACGGCGCGCTTGGTGCGCAACTGCTGGAAAAGATCGTCGCCCATCTGGAAAACCCGATGGGGATGCTGGCCTGACCGGGCCGCAGGTGACAGGAAAAGGGGCTGCAAGGCCCCTTTTTCAACCGGGAGCATGAGATGACGGGCATGAATATGGCTGATCTTGCGGCTTATGCGACGCTGTCGGACCGGCTGCGCCAGATGGGGGCGGATGATGAATTGACCATCCGGCCCGGCGATTTCGGCGATGGCCCGGCGGATCATACCGATTTTGACGGCATGGTCATCAACACCGCCTATCAGCGGCTGATCAGCTGGTCGGGCGAGGACGACCAGCCTTTCGAATTGATCGACCGTTCCGCCGGGTTCGAAGGTTTTGCCCTGCCCGAATCCTATCGCCGCTTCGGGTTGTGGATGCTGCATGTCCTGCTGTCGGGGCGCGATTGGGCCGGGCTGAACCTGACCCATCCCGCCAGCCGCGCCCAACGGTTCTATCTGCATATCGCGCATCCAACCGCCCCATATTCCGGCCTGCAAGCGGCCGCCCGGCCCGGCTTTTCGGGCTATCTCTATTTCCCGGCCGAGGTCTGGCGCCATCCTTTCGCCGATCCCGGCATGACCCCGGTTCAGCGGGTCGGGGAAGCAGATCGCCCCCTGTTCGCCTTTGGCTGGCGCGATACGCAGGCCGGCTATCGGTGGGACATCGCGAAGGCCGATCAGATCATCCTGCAAGCCACGCCGGACGGTATCGCCGCCATGGCCGCGCTGATGATCGACATGGGCCATCCGACCCTTGGCCGCGATGAAATCAATCTGGAGCCGCCAATCATCGGCTTCGCCGCCACCCAGCCCCGGTCCATTGAGGCGCGTTTCTGGCAGCCCGGCAGCATCGCCTTTCCGGCCGAGGATCTGGACAGTCTTTGCCTGCCACCACGCCCCTAGGCGCGCCTGGCGCATCAGGCCGGGCCGGGCGTTTCAGAAATGCGGCCTCGCCTCGTCCGGGCGGCCTGCCGCGATGGCCAGAATGCCCCCGGTCAGGCAAAAGCTGATGGGGAACATGGTGAAGACGCCGAAGCCGAAGGCATACCAGATCAGCCCCGCCGCCATCAGCAGCAGAACCCCGCCCCACAGCGCGCGCGAAACCGCCATGGCACCCCCCGCGATCGCCAGAATCGGCGCAAGGAAGCTGGCCATGCGGATCAGGCCCGGCCTGTCAAAAACACCGATGAGGCTGGCAATATCGCCGTGAGTGCGGGTGATCTCGGTCCAGCCATAGCTGAAAAACCCGACCAGCATGGCGAAAACCCCGCCGATAATACCCAGGACCATCGCCGCTCTGCGCATATTGCAATCCTTCCATCCGGTTCCCTGACATGGCGCGCGCAAGGGGCGGGTTCAAGCATGAAAAAGCGCCGGGGCGTCCCGGCGCTTTTCACATTTCCGTTCGCGCCTCAGGCGCTTTGCAGATCGGCGTCGTCGCGGCGTTCCATGACCGCGCGGTCGGTCTGGCCCATGATCTGCGAAGTCACCGTCCCCGCCGTCATCGAGCCCGAGACGTTCAGCGCCGTCCGCCCCATGTCGATCAGCGGCTCGACCGAGATCAGAAGCGCCACCAGCGTCACCGGCAGCCCCATCGCGGGCAGCACGATCAGCGCCGCCATCGTGGCCCCGCCGCCGACGCCCGCAACCCCCGCCGAGGACAGGGTGACGATGGCGATCAGCGTCGCGATCCAGACCGGATCAAGCGGGTTGATACCCACGGTCGGCGCCACCATCACCGCCAGCATCGCGGGGTAAAGCCCCGCACAGCCATTCTGCCCGATGGTCGCCCCGAAGGATGCCGCGAATGACGCAATCGTCTGCGGCACGCCAAGGCGGCGGGTCTGGATTTCCACGTTCAGCGGGATGGTCGCGGCACTCGACCGGCTGGAAAAGGCAAAGCTCAGCGCCGGCATGGCCTTGCGGAAGAAGGCCAGCGGGCTGACCCCGCTCAGCGCCAGCAGCAGCGCATGAACCCCGAACATGATCGCCAGCCCCAGATAGGACGCCACCACGAATTTCCCCAGATTAAGGATATCCGCCGCGTTGGACGTGGCCGCCATCCGGGTCATCAGCGCCAGAACCCCGTAGGGCGTCAGCGCCATGATCAGCCGCACAAGCTGCATGACCCAGGCCTGCCACAGATCGATCAGCGACAGCAGGCTGGCCCCTTTTTCCGCATCGCGGCGCACCAGGCGGATCGCCGCCACGCCCAGAAGCGCCGCAAAGACCACCACCGCGATGATCGAGGTCGGATTGGCCCCGGTCAGTTCGGCAAAGGGGTTGCGGGGGATGA
>JAUNTV010000005.1:12929-26516 GCA_030538515.1 Paracoccus sp. (in: a-proteobacteria) | reverse complement strand
CCAGCCCGTCGCATTCCGGGCAGGCCCCCATGGGGGCGTTGAAGGAGAAAAGCCGGGGTTCGATTTCGGGCAGGGTGAAGCCCGATACGGGGCAGGCGAATTTTTCGGAAAACGTGATGCGTTCGGGTTCACCTTCGCCGGGCGCGGTTTCCAGAATGGCGATGCCATCGGCCAGATCGAGCGCGGTGCGCAGCGAATCGGCCAGGCGTGTCTCCATCCCCGGGGCGGTGACCAGACGGTCGACCACCACATCGATGTCATGGCGGAATTTCTTGTCGAGTTCGGGCGGCGTTTCAAGATCGTGAAACGCGCCGTCGACCTTGACGCGCTGATAGCCCTGCTTTCGCAGCTCGATGAATTCCTTCTTATATTCTCCCTTCCGGTCGCGCACGATGGGGGCCAGAAGATAGCCGCGCGTGCCCTCGGGCATGGCCATGATGCGGTCGACCATATCCTGCACCTGCTGCGCTTCGATGGGCAGGCCGGTGGCGGGCGAATAGGGTGTGCCCACACGCGCGAAAAGCAGGCGCAGGTAGTCGTAGATCTCGGTCACCGTCCCCACGGTCGAGCGCGGGTTCTTCGAGGTGGTCTTCTGCTCGATACTGATCGCGGGGCTGAGGCCCGAGATATGATCGACATCGGGTTTCCCCGCCATATCAAGGAATTGCCGCGCATAGGCCGATAGGCTTTCGACATAGCGCCGCTGCCCTTCGGCATAGACCGTATCGAAGGCAAGGCTGGATTTGCCCGACCCTGACAGCCCCGTGATGACCACAAGCTGATCGCGCGGGATATCCATATCCACATTCTTCAGATTATGTTCGCGCGCGCCGCGGATTTCGATGAACTTCTGTTCCATGGATATGCCCCTGAGGTCCAAGCCGCATCAGATAGTCAGCGATCCGGGAAAAGCAATAAGGCATCTGGAACGGAAAGGGAACAACGGATTGCGGATGTGGGAAAAGGGGCGCTGCCCCTCGGCGCGTGACCGCGCCTCACCCCGAGGTATTTGCCGCACTGATGAGGATCAGCGCCGGGCACGGAAGAAATCCTGCATGATCGCGCGCGCGGCATCGGCGCTGATGCCGTCGTGGATTTCGGGGCGGTGGTGGCATTGCGGGTGGTCGAAGACGCGCGCGCCGTGGCGTGTGCCGCCCGAGCGCGGATCGTCGGCCCCGTAATAGAGCGTGGCGATGCGCGCGGCAGAGATGGCGGCGGCGCACATCGGGCAGGGTTCCAGCGTGACCCAGAGATGATGGCCGGGCAGGCGGTCAGAGCCGGCAAGCGCGCAGGCGGCGCGGATCGCCTCGATCTCGGCATGGGCGGTGGGGTCGGATTTTTCGCGCATGCGGTTGCCGGCGCTGGCGATGACGCGGCCTTGCGCGTCAGTGATCACCGCGCCGACGGGGACCTCGCCGCGCAGGGCTGCGGCGCGGGCTTCGGTCAGGGCAAGCGGCATATGCGATATAAAGCGGCTCATGCCCCGTTTTTGGACCGGGCAGGGGGTTCGGGCAAGGGGCCGGGGAACCGCTTTTCATTGCGGCGCGTTGCGGATAGGTTTGCAAATTCGCCGCAGGGATGCGCCAAGGAGAATCGCCATGACCGACGACCAGAACAGCCCCGAAAATTCCCCCGAAAAGCCCGCCGAGGCCGACCGCATCGCCAAGGTGATGGCGCGCTCGGGCATTGCGTCGCGCCGTGAGGCCGAGCGGATGATCCTTGAGGGGCGCGTCAGCGTGAACGGGCAGAAGATCGACAGCCCGGCGCTTGATGTGCTGCCCTCGGACCGGATCATGGTTGACGGGCGCAAGCTGGACGAGCCGCAGGAGACGCGGCTGTGGCTTTATTACAAGCCGGTCGGGCTGGTGACGTCCGAGGCTGATGAGAAGGGCCGCCAGACGGTTTTCGATGCTTTGCCGCGTGATCTGCCGCGCGTGATGTCGGTGGGGCGGCTTGACCTGAATTCCGAAGGGCTGTTGCTGCTGACCAATGACGGTGCCTTGAAACGGCGGCTGGAGCTGCCCGAAACCGGCTGGCTGCGGCGCTATCGTGTGCGGGTGAACGGCCAGCCCAATGATCTGACCTTTGCCCCCCTGCGTCGCGGCGTGACCATCGAGGGCGAGGAATTCGCGCCGATGGAGATCAAGCTGGACAGCCAGCAGGGTGCGAATGCCTGGCTGACCGTTGGTATCCGCGAGGGCCGCAACCGCGAGATCCGCCGCGCGATGGCCCATGTCGGGCTTCAGGTGAACCGGCTGATCCGCATCGGTTACGGGCCGTTCAAGCTGACCGGGCTGGAGCCGAACGAGGTCCGGGAGGTGAAGCGCCGCGTGTTGCGTGACCAGCTTGGCGGGCTGCTGACCGGCGAGGCCGAGGAGAAGGACCGCCCCTTCCGTGCGCGCGGGGCCGAGGATGACCGCGGACCCCGCGACCGCAAGCCTTATGGTGAGGGCAGGCCCTTTGCGCGGCGTGCTGATGGTGAGGATCGCGCGCCGCGCGGGCGTGATGATGGACCCCGCGACCGCAAGCCTTATGGTGAAGGTCGGCCCTTTGCGCGGCGTGATGATGGCCCGCGTGATCGCAAGCCCTTTGCGCGGCGTGCTGATGGTGAGGATCGCGCACCGCGCGGGCGTGATGATGCTCTGCGTGACCGCAAGCCTTACGGGGATGCCCCGCGCGGGGAGGCGGCGGCGCGCAAGCCGCGCCATGCCTCGGGCGTGCGGGACGGTGGCGGGCAGGGCGGCAACAAGCCCTTTGCGCGCCGCGAGGATGGCGCGCGCGGCGGCTTCTCGCGCGGCGAGCGCGCGGCGCAGGGCGAGGGGGCTTCGCGCCCCGCCCGGCAGGGTGGCGGCAAGTCCGGGGACAAACCTTTCGGCAAGCGCGAGGGCCGGCCCTTCCTTGCCCGCGATGGTGAGGGGGGCGCGCGCGCTTCCGGTGCCGGGGATCGGGGTTTCAGGGGCGAAGGCCGGGGCAAGTTCGGGGCTGCTCCGGGCGGTGCCAGCAGGTTCGGCGATGACAAGCCGCGCGGCGCGAAGCCTTATGGCGGCAAGCCGGGGGGCGGGAAGATGTCGTCGGGCGGCAAGCCGGGCGCGGGGCCGCGATCCGGCACGCCGGGCGAAGGGAAGCCCGCTGACAGGACGCCCGGCGCGGGGCCGCGTTCCGGCACGCCCGGCGGTGCCTTGCGCGGGGGCAAGTCTGGCGCGGGGCCACGCGGGGGCAGGCAGGGCCAGGGCACCGGTCGGCCCGGACGAGAGGGAGGGGCGTCCGGGCCGCGGCGTCCCAAGGGCTGATCACTTCGTCAGGATCAGCTTTCCCGCGCGGGTGATGCGCAGATTATAGATCTGATCGTTCAGCACGATCAAAGCCTGATTGCCGCCGGCAGTCAGGCTTTCGGCATCATGCATCGGCAGATTGTTGACCGGCATGATACCGGCATAGGCGAATTCGGCAGGACGGGTCGCGGTCATGGTGGTTCCTTTCTGGGCGTTCAAGGGCACCCTGCGCGACTCATCCTCAAATGTCAAAGTGTTTTTGTCGGATATTAGCGGGATGCCGCCGTGCACTCCAGAATCCGCTGTGCCAGATCGCGCAGAAGCTGCTCGTAAAGGTCTTCTCCTGGTGGGATATCGGCCCCCGTGGGCGAGATTTCCGCGCCTTTGGCAAGCGCCAGCCCCCCGGCCACGGTGTCGATCATGCGGGAAGAATGCCCGACCTCGGGGAAAACGCAGCGCGCACCGGATGCGCTGATGGCGGCGCGGACCGATTGCAGCCGCGCGGCAGAAGGCGCCGAGGCATCGCCAATGGTCACGGTGATCGCGGGCGGCAGGCCGTAATGGTCGGTGAAATAGCCATAAGCGTCATGGAAGCTGACAAAGGGATGCGCTTGCGCCGGGGCGAGTTCGGCGGCCAGGGTCATATCCAGCGCGGCCAGGCCTGCGCCGCGCCTGGTTGCCTGCGCGCCATATCGGGCGGTATTTTCGGGGTCCAGCTCGGTCAGCCGCCTGGCGATCTGGTCAAGCCAAAGCCGGCCATTGTCGGGGTCGAGCCATGCGTGGGGGTCAATACCGGCATGATCGTGGCCGTGGCCGTGATCGTCATGCGCGTGATCGTGGTCGCCGTGACCGCTGGCGTGGTCCGTATCCGGGTAGCTGCGCAGCACCGTGCCGGGTTGATGCAGAAGCGCCATCTGACGGTCCTCGCCCAGTGCCTCGGCGGCGGTTTGCAGCCAGACCGTCAGTTCCGGCCCCATCCAGACCAGCAGGTCCGCATTCTGCAAGGCGCGCGCCTGACTGGGGCGAAGCTGAAAATCATGCGGATCGGCACCGCCGTCCAGCAGAATGTGGACCTCGGCCAGATCGCCCGTCACCTGCTGGACCAGTGACGCCGTGACCGGCATATCGGTCACGATCTGAAGGGGGGTGGCAAAAGCATGGCCCGGGATCAGGGCCAGTCCCAGCAGATAATGCGCGCGCATGGCGGCTCCTTCCTTGTGAATCGGCCCGAAAGATGTATGTAATAACGTAACAAGTCAATCGGAATGTGATAAAGTAACATGACAACCGTATTCGAGCGCCACGACCATTCCGCCTGCGCCCATGCGGCCCTTGCGCGCGCCGATGAGATGGCCGATGCGCGCGGGCTGCGCCTGACGCCCGTGCGCCGCCGCGTGCTGGAGATCCTGCTGGAGCAGCACCGCGCCCTTGGTGCCTATGAGGTGCTGGAGCGTCTGGCCGCCGAGGGGCTGGGCAAGCAGCCCCCCGTTGCCTATCGCGCGCTGGATTTTCTGGTCGAGCACGGGCTTGCCCACCGTATCCAGCGGCTGAACGCCTTCACCGCCTGCCAGCACGACCATAAGGGCGAAGGCGGGCCTGCCTTTCTGATCTGCCGCGACTGCCAGACCGTCGCGGAAATCGACGCCAGCCCCCTGCGTGGCCCGCTGGCCGGGCTGGCGGGGGCTGCCGGTTTCGCGGTCGAGCGCGCCACGATCGAGGCGCTTGGCCTTTGCGCCGCCTGCGCGCGGGGTGCGGGGCGGCATGATGGGGCGGGGGCGGCATAATGGAACGGGCGGGTGGTGCTCTGGTCGAGTTGCGCGATCTGACCGTGCGCCATCGCGGTGCCGAGCGGCCCATTCTCAACCATGTCAGCCTGTCGATCCGGCCCGGCGAGATCGTGACCGTGGTGGGGCCGAACGGCTCGGGGAAATCGACGCTGGTGCGCGCCATTCTGGGGCAGGCCCGCCCCGAGGCGGGTCAGGTCATCCGCCCGCGCGGGTTGCGTATCGGCTATGTGCCGCAGCGCGTTCATATCGATGACCGCATCCCGATGAGCGTGCGCCGCTTCCTGTCGCTGCCGCGCCGGGTGCCGGACGCGCAGGCCGCATCGGTGCTGGCCCGGACCGGGGCGAAGGGGCTGGAGGATCGCCAGATCACGCGGCTTTCGGGCGGGCAGTTCCAGCGCGTCCTGCTGGCGCGCGCGCTGCTGAACGACCCGCAACTGCTGGTGCTGGACGAGCCGACGCAGGGGCTGGACCAGCCGGGCATCGTCGATTTCTACCGTCTGATCGAAGAAATCCGCCGCGAGACCGGGGCAGCCATCGTCATGGTCAGCCATGATCTTCTGGTGGTCATGCGGGCCTCGGATCAGGTGATCTGCCTCAATGGGCATGTCTGCTGCCACGGCACGCCGCAGGTGGTCAGCGCCGCGCCGGAATATCAGGCGCTTTTCGGGACCGACAGCGCGCAGACGCTGGCGCTTTACCGCCACCATCACGACCATCGCCATGATGAGGGGGCGGGGGGGCACGACCACCACCACCATCATCATCATCACGGCCACGGACCGGGCCATCATGCTTGACGATTTCCTGATTCGCGCGGGGCTTGCCGGGCTGGGGCTGGTGCTGGCGGCGGGACCGCTTGGCTGTTTCGTGGTCTGGCGGCGCATGGCCTATTTCGGCGATGCCACCGCGCATGCCGCGATTCTGGGCGTCGCGCTGAGCGTGGCGATCGGCGGGCAGGTCTATATCGGCACGCTTGCCGTGGCGCTGGCGATGGGCTGGCTGGTGTCGTCGCTGGCCGGGCGGGGCGAGGCCATCGATACCGCGCTTGGCGTGCTGGCCCATGGCGCGCTTGCCTTCGGGCTGATCGCGGCCAGCTTCGTGCCGGGGCTGCGCAATGACCTGAACAGCTGGCTTTTCGGCGATATCCTGATGGTGCGCGCGGCGGATCTTCTGTGGATCTGGGGCGGCGCGGGGCTGGTGCTGGCACTGCTTTTGTGGCGCTGGCAGGCCATGGTCAGCGCCACCGTGAACGAGGAGCTGGCCATGGCCGCAGGCATTTCGCCGGGGCGCGAGCGGCTGATCCTGACCCTGGCCATGGCGATCACGGTCGCGGTCGCGATTCGGGTGGTCGGCGCGCTGCTGGTCTCGGCGCTGCTGGTGATCCCGGCTGCGGCGGCGCGGGGTTTCGCGCGCGGACCCGAGGGGATGGCGCTTCTGGCCACGCTGATCGGCGCGGTTTCCGTGCTTGGCGGGCTGGCCGCCAGCCTTTACGCAGATACGCCGGCTGGCCCCTCGATCATCGCCATTGCCGCGGCCATCTTCCTGACCGGGCTGGCCTTCCGGCGAGTTTCCGCCTGAACCGCGGCGGCTTTCGGCAGAGGCCTTGGCAGAGGGTGAGCGGTGTTGTGAAATATGCAACAGTCGGCGCAAAGCCGCTGGTGGTTTGAATTAATCCGACTTTCAAAGCACTTCAGTTTGTGAGACTGTCACCCGGATGCTGCTGGAAACAGCCGCTTTCACAAGACCAAACGGAGCATGATCATGACCAAATTTGCTACCTTCGCCCTGGCCCTCGGCCTGACCACCTCGACCGCTCTGGCTGGCGGCTACGTCCAGCCGATCGTGGAAGTTGAGCCCATCGTCGTCGACGCCGGCCCCGCGCCGACCTCGAACGCTGGCCTCGTCATCCCGGCTCTGCTGCTGCTCGGCGTCATCGCCGCTGTTGCTTCGGACAGCGACTGATCATCGTCCCAAAGGACGTGATTTCGGGGGGGCTGGCACATCGCCGGCCCTTTTCCGTTTCGGGGCCTTTAGCCGCCCCGCCCAAGGAAAAGCCCGGCTGGCTGGCCGGGCTTTCGGGTTTTTCGGCAGGGCGGGGGGCGGCGGCTGATCAGGGGCGGATCACCTGAATGGTGACATAGCCAAGCTGCGGGCCGATCCATTGCCGCGAGACCGGGATCTGCCCCGAGGCCGTCACCAGATAGCTGTTCTGGATTTCCGCCGCGCCCGCCCGGCAGGTTTCAGTCACCTGCGTCGCGTTCCAGCCGGTGCCGGCGAAGGCGAAGCTTTGCGGCTGCCCCGTGGCGACGGCGCAGGTCATCGGCAGCGGGCGTTCCAGCCCGTCGCCGCTCAGATAGCGGTTGGTGCGCGCGGCCTGCCCGCCCCGGCGGGCATGGATCAGGGCGGCGCTGGCGTCGACCTCGGCGGTGGACAGGTCATGGCCAAGGCCTTTGGTGCCGGTCACGATCCCGCCCGTCAGGATCACCGCCTGCATATTGGGCGTCATATAGGTGCGCATCGCGCCATTCTCGCCGGTCATCGCCATGACCTGGCTGATCCCGCTGCTTTCCATGCTGACCAGGATCAGCGGCGCGGGATTGGCGGCAAGCGCGCGGGCTGCCATTTCATCGGCGGAAAGGGCGGGGGCGGGTGGTGTGGCCCCTGCGCCGCCAGCCATGCGTTGGGCGACAAGCTGGCGCATATGTGCCATGGCCGTGCCCTGCGCCTCGGGGTCGGGCGAGCCGCATCCGGCAAGGATCAATACCCCGGCCATCATCCCGGCTGCGGGTTTCAGCATGTTTTTCATCGCCAGAACCTTCCCCAGCCGTCATAAAGCCCGCCGCTGTGACTGTCGCGGACCACCCCGTAAAGGCGGCCGCTTACATCGACACGCGCCCCGCCATCGCGCGAGAGCGAGCGGATCGTGCTTTCCGAGCGCGCGACAGATGGCCGGCCCGTCGCCCAGCTGACCGGGATGGACAGGGTGATCCCCTTGTCGAACGAGCCTTCGCCGAATTCTTCCTCGCTCATGTCGGTCACGGTCGCATAGCCGCCGATGCGCCAGCCATTGTCGAATTCGCGGGTCAGCGTGACCGTTGCCCCCTTGTCGCCGGCCAGATAGCGGCCGACATCAAGCTGCCCGGTCAGGCCGCTGCCGAAATCGTAATAGGCCGAGACATGGCCGGTCGTGACCTCATAATCGCGGAAGCTGAAAAGCTGATCGAAATCGCGCTTGCGCACGCGGTTGATCTCGACCCCAAGGGCCAGCCGTGAATCGACCGGCTTCCACAGCACCTCGCCCGAGATACCGCCATAGGCGTGTTCCAGCAGGCCGATGGTCAGGCGGGTGTAGATCTGATCGGTGGGCTTGGCATACCAGGCCAGCGTCAGATCCGGGATGACGGGGTTCTTGTTGCCCGAATACATCTGCGCATCCGAGCGCACGCGCGGGATGCCGAATTCATTCACATCCGTGCCAAGCGCGTCATATTCCGCCGCCGTCAGGCCGGTGCGTCCGGGCGCTTCCTGTTCGGTGGTGCCGAACGCGCGCTGGCGCAGGCTGCCGGTCAGGATCAGGCCCGGCACGATCTCATAGCGGGCGCGGGCCTCGGCCCCGACCTCGTAGCGCAGGGGGTCATCGGGATCGAACAGGCTGACTTCGGCATAGGGGCGCAGATGCCAGGTGAATTTCGGGTAAAGGCCCGGCGTGGCGACCAGTCCGGGCGCGTCGGGGGGCGCGTCCACGATCTCCGCGACCTGCGCGATGCGGGCGGCGGCGGTGTTTTCCAGCCGCTCGACATCGGCGCGCCTGAGCACCACGGATGATGTCGGCATGCCGTTTTCGACCGAGGTGATCACGAATGTCTCGACCGAGGGGGGCAGCGCGCGCGTCATCAGCCGCGCCGTGCGCCCGATGGCTTCGGCCTGTGCCAGATAGCGGCGGTTGTCGATGCGGACCTCGGCGCGGGTGGCGGAAAGCGACAGGGACTGCAATTCCAGCCCCTCATTTTCCAAGGCCTGCGCCAGCGCCGTCTGGATGGCGGGTTGCGCGGTCGGATCACCGGTCCATCGGCCCGACCAGCCTTCGGGGTCGGCACCGGGCGCGGGGCGCGGGCGGACCGGGGCGGGGGCGGGTTCCAGCCCGGAAGGGAAGGGCGGGTTCTTGACGTTCAGCGCGACCGAGCCGCGGATGCCGAAGGTCTTGCCGCCGATCGTATAGGCACCGATCCGGTAGCTGTCGCCGACACGATAATCGGCCCCCAGATTGAGCTTGCCGCCGGGCGCGTCCGCGCCGCCCTCGACCTCGGGCTGGTAATCGTCGAAGGAATATTCCGCCAGCAGCGTCAGCCGGTCCGTCGCCTGCCACTCGATCGAGGCGAAGGGCCTGGCCGGGCCGCTGAACCAGTCCTCGACATTGGGCTTGCCGCCCTGATCCAGATAATCCGTGCGCCGCCATGCCCCGGCCAGACGCCCCCAGCCTACCCCGGCCGAGGCCCGCAGATTGGGCGCAAGCGTCTTGCTGGCGACCAGATATTCGCCCGAATAGACGCCCGTGCCCATGAAATCGCGCAGGCCAAGCGCCACGGCGGGCTGCCAGCCGCCAGCTTCGTCCAGCAGCCTGATTTGCAGATCGAAGCTGCGATCCTTCAGGGCGTCGCGGTTCGGGTCGATCCCCTTGATCGAGGCATAGCGCAGCGTTGCCGTCACCCGGTCAAAGGGCTGGAAGCTCACGTTCATCCGGCGACCCAGATCGCTGTAGCTCAGCGTCGCGGAAATCTGGCCCTCGGGCGGGGCGAAGGCGCTTGGCGTATCGATCGCGCCGGGCATGCCATAGGTGTTCAGGTTTTGCGCCCGCGCCGGCGCGCCGCCCGCGGTGATGATCGCCATCAGCGCGGTCGAGGCAAGAAGCACGGGGCTGATACGGCTGTGCATTTGGGCGTCCTTGGTCATGGCTTCGCGCGACTATAGGTGGCGCTTTGGCGCGGGCCAATGGCGGCCGCCCCCGGTGGGCGGGTTTCCGCGCGGCCTTTGCGCCACACCCGCCCGGATCAGCCCGCTTCGCCCGGCGAGGCGCAGCCCTGCAACCGGCGCGAGCCCATGCGCAGAAGCGCGGTCATGGGGAATTTCTCGCCCGACATGCTGTCGGTGCATTCCACGGCCCGGATATTGATCGAAAACGGCGCGCCGCCACGTTCGCCGATATATTCGACACCCTGCTGATAGACGATGCGGCGCACGGCGACAGTGCTGCCATTGGGGTTTTCGGGGGTTATGTAGCGCGCGCCGCTGCCGGCGACCTCGACCGTCCAGAAGGGTTCATTGCCGCGCGCGACGAAGCCCGCCGCGTTCAGCGTGCGCGATTCGGCGGTGGCGACGCGGGTGCGCGGTCCGTCGATCTCGATCGGCACCTGATTGGGCGAGACCTCGGGCGCGACAAGGGGCCTGCTCATGGGATCGACGGGGGGTTCGGGGGCGGCGGCCTCGGGCGCGGGCTTTTCCCAGGGCAGGCGGAAATCCTGCCGCGCCTGTTCGTCACAGGCGGCTAGCGCCAGCGGCAAAAGCACCAATGCGTAGCGAAGTTTCATGCGTCAGTCCCTTTTTTTTGCGTGCGCCGCCGGGGCGGCATCCCCTGCCGTTTCGCCTGCAATACCCCAGAGCGCGGGCGCGCGGCAAGGGCGCAGACCGGACTGCGCGCGATTGCGATTTGCCCACTTTTGCGGCATGAGACTTATTTTCGCCTGAAAATCAGGCAAATTGACGTCGAAAGCCGCAGGTGGCAGGGAAATCCGGCCGGGAAAACTCGCCACCCGGCGCGAAGGCGGCACTAAGGTAACGATGATGGAAAAGACGATGCCCATGAACCCGATCCGGCTTGGCGCCACGACGCTTGGCGTGCCGGTGTTCCTTGCGCCCATGGCCGGGATCACCGATCTGCCCTTCCGGCGCATGGTGGCGGGGTTCGGGGCCGGGCTGGTCGTGTCCGAGATGGTGGCCTCCAGCGAGATGGTGACGCGCCGCCCCTCGCCGCGGGCTTCGGCGCGGGCGCGCGCGATGGTGGAAAGCGGCGTGCCGGTTTCGGTCCAGATCGCCGGGCGCGAGGCCGAACCCATGGCCGAAACCGCCCGTATCGTCGCCGCGATGGGCGCGCCGGTCATCGATATCAATATGGGCTGCCCGGCCAAGAAGGTGACGGGCGGGCTGTCGGGGGCGGCGCTGATGCGCGATCTCGACCATGCGCTGACGCTGATCGAGGCCGTTACCGGCGCGGTCGACCTGCCGGTGACGCTGAAGATGCGGCTGGGTTGGGACGGCGATTGCCTGAACGCCGCCACGCTGGCCGCCCGCGCGCGCGATGCCGGTGTGGCGATGCTGACCGTGCATGGCCGCACGCGGGCGCAATTCTATACCGGCAAGGCCGATTGGGCGGCGGTCGGCGCGGTGGCGATGCTGCCGGGGCGTCCGCCTTTGGTGGTGAATGGCGATATCACCGGGCCGGGTCCGGCGCGGGCGGCGCTTGCGGCATCCGGCGCGGATGCGGTGATGGTCGGGCGCGGTGCGCAGGGCGCGCCATGGCGGCTGGCCGAGATCGCGCATGCGCTTTACGGCACCCCCGCCCCGGAAATCCCGCAAGGCGCGGCGCTCGCCGATCTGATCGCCACCCATTACGAGGGGATGCTGGATTTCTACGGCACCGATCCGGGCCTGCGCGTCGCGCGCAAGCATCTTGGCTGGTATGCCGAGACCAACGGCGCGCCCGCCGCGAAGCCCGCGCTTTTCGCCGCCCCCAGCCCGGCCGAGACGCTGCGCGTGATCCGCGCGCGCTTCGCCGATGCGCCGGGGCCGGCGGGGCGGGGGCTGGGCCAGGGTGTCGCGGCATGAGCGTGGCGAAACCCTATACCCCCGGTCCGGGGTTCGACGCGCTGCCCTTGCCGGGGCTGATGCTGGATGCGGGCGCGCGCCTGGTCGGGCTGAACGACGCGGCAGAGCTGTGGCTGAACCTGTCGCGCCGCACAGCCCTTGGCCAGCGGCTGGACGGGGATGTGATCGCCGCGCGGCTGCGGATCACGCCCGACATCGGGCCATTGATCGCGCGTGTCCGGGACCATCACGGCGTGATCAACCAGACCGGGTTGCGTTTCGATCTGGGCGACCGTGCCGGCAATCAGCACCCGCGTTTCGGCGATATCCGCCTTGGTGCCGCGCCCGAGGGCTTGCCGGGCGGGGTGATCGCGCTGATCACGCCCGCCGACAGTTCCGAAGGGCTGGGGCCGGGTCATGCCGCGCGCAAGGCTGCCCGTCAGGCCATCGGCATGGCCGAGATGCTGGCCCATGAGATCAAGAACCCGCTGTCCGGCATTCGCGGCGCGGCACAGCTTCTGTCGATGAATGTCGCGCCCGAGGACCGCGAGCTTACCGATCTGATCGTGACCGAATCGCGGCGCATCGTGGCGCTTCTGGATCAGGTCGAGCGTTTCGGTGATACCACCATCCCCGATCTGAAACCGGTCAACCTGCATGACGTGCTGGAACGCGCGCGCCGCTCGGCCAAGCTTGGTTTCGCCCGCGAGCTTGAGGTGGTCACCCATTACGACCCCTCGCTTCCCGATGCGCTTGGCGATGGTGATCAGCTGATGCAGGTGGCGCTGAACCTGCTCAAGAACGCGGCCGAGGCCCTGCAATCCCCCGGCTCCGAAGGGCGCACCATCCGCATCCGCAGCTATTACGATGCCGCGCTGCGCCTGACGCCCACGCCCGAGCATCCGCTAGGCCGCGTCCTGCCCCTGCATGTCGAGATCGAGGACGACGGGCCGGGCATTCCCGAAGCCATCGCCGCCCAGATCTTCGAGCCATTCGTTTCCGGGCGCGAGAACGGCACCGGGCTGGGGCTGGCGCTGGTGTCGAAGATCATCACCGATCACGGCGGCTGGCTGAGCGTCGAGACGCGGCCCAGACGCACCATTTTCCGCATTTCGCTACCGAAGGCCTGACCCATGGACGGAACAATCCTGATTGCCGATGACGACCGCTCGATCCGTATGGTGCTGACGCAGGCGCTGACGCGGGCCGGCTGCCGGGTCCATGCGACGGGCAGCCTTCAGCAGCTTCTGAAATGGGTCGAGGAAGGGCGCGGCGATCTGGTGGTGACTGATGTGATGATGCCCGACGGCAACGGTATCGACACCATCCCCGCCATTCGCCGGATCAGGCCGGATATGCCGGTCATCGTGATCTCGGCGCAGAATACCATCGTCACCGCCATTCGCGCGACCGAGGCCGCCGCCTTCGACTACCTGCCCAAGCCCTTCGATCTGCCCGACCTTCTGGCGCGTTCGCGCGATGCGCTGTCGCGCCGGGTGCGCCGGTCCGATCTCAACCCCGAACCGGCAGCGCCTGTCGCGCCGCCGCCCGCGCCGGATCTGTCGCTGATCGGGCATGCGCCCTCGATGCAGGCGCTGTTCCGGCTGGTGGCGAAGGTGCTCAATGCCGATCTGCCGGTGATGGTGACCGGGCAGGCGGGTGTCGGCAAG
>JAUNTV010000005.1:0-12919 GCA_030538515.1 Paracoccus sp. (in: a-proteobacteria) | reverse complement strand
GCGCGCGCCCTGCACGAATTTTCCGAACGCGGGCGCGGGCCGCTGGTGGTGCTGACCCCGGCGGACGGGGGGGCTTCGGAACTGGGCCATGCCATCGCCCAGGCGCGCGGCGGCACGCTTCTGATCGAGAACCCGGCCGGTTTCGACGCCGCCGCGCAGACCCGCCTGCTGGCGCTGCTGGAACAGGCCGACGGGGCGGCGGATGCGCCCCGGCTGGTGTCGACCGCGGGGGCCGATCCGCAGGCGGATCTGGATGCGGGGCGGCTGCGCGCCGATCTGTTCTATCGCCTTGCCGGGGCCACGATCACGGTGCCGCCGCTGTCGGCCCGGCGCGATGATATCCCGCCTCTGGCAAGCTATCTGATGGCGCGCGCGGCAAGTCAGGGGCTGTCGGAACGCGCGCTTCCCGAAGATGTGCTGGCCGCGCTGCGCGGGCTGGATTACCCCGGCAACCTGCGCCAGCTTGAGAACCTGATCCGACGGCTGGCGCTGACCGGCTCTGGCCCGGTGAAACTGGCCGAATTGCACGATCAGCCCGGCCAGCCCGCGCAGGCCCCGCGCCCGATCCAGCCGCGCGGTGCCGAAGGCGGGGCGGGGGCGGGGCAGCTTTCCGCGTCAGTGGCCGAGCATGTGCAGCGCTATTTCGACCTGCACGGCGATGCGCTGCCGCCACCCGGCCTTTACGACCGTATCCTGCGCGAAATCGAGGTGCCCCTGCTGGAGATCGCGCTGGATGCGACCGGGGGCAACCAGCTTCGTTGCGCGGAACTGCTGGGGATCAATCGCAATACTTTGCGCAAGAAGCTGAGCGATCTGAATATTCAGGTGACACGCCGCCGCCGGGTGATGTAAAACGGTCACAGGAGTGCGAAATCCGTCGCCTCCGCGCAACAGGACGCGGGCATAAACCCGCGCAGGATCGGGCAGAGCAGGCAACGGGCCATGTCGGCACGCGGGTTGACAAGTTTCAGGGGCGCAAGGCTGGCCGACCGGCTGGCCCGGATCGCCGCCCAACGCCGCCTGCGCAGCATGCTGACGCTGGCGCTTGTGCTGACCGCGCCGGTGCTGATCGGCTTCACCATTTTCGTGATGGGCAAGGATGGGGTGGTGGGGGGCTCGCGGCTGCTCAGCCTCGCGCTTTTGCTTGATTTCGTCTATCTGCTGCTGCTTCTGGGGCTGATCCTGATGAAGATCGCGCAGATGGTGGCGGCGCGCAGGCGCGCAAGGGCGGGATCGCGGCTGCATGCAAGGCTGGTCGGGATTTTCGCGCTGATCGCCATGGTGCCCACCGTGCTGGTGGCGTTTTTCGCCGGGCTGGTCATCAATATCGGGCTGGAGGGCTGGTTCTCGGACCGGGTGCGCGAGGTGGTGACGAATGCGCAGGCCGCCGCCGTCGCCTATCAGACCGAACACAGCGAGGATCTGACCACCGACGCGACCAGCATCGCCAATGCGCTGCGTGATGCCGCGCGCGCCGATCCGCTGATCGATGACGGCGATCTGCGCGTCATCCTGACCAATCAGCAGACACGCATCCAGCGCGGTCTGCGCGAGGCCTATATCATCGATGCCAGCGGCCAGATTCATGCGCGTGGCGACCGGTCCTATTACTTCTGGTATGTGGCGCCCTCGGCCGATGAATTCGACCGCGCGCGCAGCACCGGCGTCGTGCTGAGCGAGGATTGGGAACAGAATTCCTTCCGCGCGCTCGTGGCGCTGCCGCCCCTTGCCGACCGCTTCCTTTACGTCACGCGCGAAGTGGATGGCCGGCTTCTGGGGCTTCTGGACGATACCCGCCAGACCATCGGCGAATATCGCCAGCTTGAGCAGAACCGGGGCCGGGTGCTGCTGGATTTCTCGCTGGTTTATCTGGGCTTTGCGATGCTTCTGGTCGGCGCGGCCATGTGGCTGGCGCTGTGGTTCGCCGAACGTCTGTCGCGCCCCATCGGGCGGCTGGCGGAAGCCAGCGAACGTGTGGGCGAAGGTGATCTGGACCTGCAAATCCCCGAACCCGATACCGGAGACGAGATCCAGACACTCGGGCAGGCGTTCAACCGCATGACGCGCCAGCTGAAGGCGCAGCGTCAGGAACTGCTCGAAAGCCACCGCGCCAGCGAGGAACGCCGCCGCCTGTTCGATTCGGTGCTTTCGGGCGTGACCTCGGGCGTGATCGGTCTGGACGAGGACGGCGATGTCGATTTCCTGAACCGTTCCGCCGCGCGTATGGTCGGCGTCGATCCAGCCCGCGACCATGATCGCCCGCTTTCCGAGGTCGTGCCCGAATTCGCGCCGCTTCTGCAACGCCTGTCGGAAACCGTCGCCGAAAGCGTGCAGGATGAAATCCGTCTGGTCCGCGAAGGCCGGATGGAAAGCCTGCTGGTGCGCATGGCGATGCGCCACGGCAAGGACGGCGGGCTTGAAGGCTATGTCGTCGCCTTCGACGATGTGACCGAACTGGTCAGCGCGCAGCGCATGGCCGCATGGGGCGATGTGGCGCGCCGCGTGGCCCATGAGATCAAGAACCCCCTGACCCCGATCCAGCTTTCCGCCGAACGGCTGCGGCGCAAGTTCAACAAGCTGACCGAGGACCAGGACGAACGCGACAGTGTTGGCTCTTACGTCGATGTCATCATCCGCCAGACCAATGACCTGCGCCGGATCGTCGATGAGTTCTCGCGTTTCGCGCGCATGCCCGAACCCGACCGGCGCGAGACCGATATCGCCAAGCTTCTGCGCGACACGCTGCTTTTGCAGGAAGATGCCGTGCGCGCCGAACTGGTCGCCTCGATCCCGCCCGGCCCGGTCAGGATCGATTGCGATGCGACCATGATGGCGCAGGTTTTCACCAATCTGATCAAGAATGCCGCCGAAGCCATCGTCGAATATGCGGCCTCGCCCCCTGCGGGCTGGCAGCCCGAGATCCGCGTCACGCTGACCGAGGACGCCGATGCCGTGACCGTCTCGATCATCGATAACGGGCCGGGGCTGCCCGAGGATCGTTCCCGCCTGTTCGAGCCTTACGTGACGCTCAAGAAAGGCGGGACCGGGCTTGGCCTGCCGATCGTCAAGAAGATCGTCGAGGAACATGGCGGCAGCTTCATCCTGACCGACGCCCCCGAACGCGGTGCCCTGGCCGAATTGCGCCTGCCCCGCGAACGCAATCCCGTGCGCATCGCACGCAAGAATGAAAAGCAGGACCTGAAATGAGCGACATTCTTATCGTTGACGACGAACGCGACATCCGCGAACTGATCGCCGATATTCTTGAGGACGAGGGCTTCGCCACCCGCACCGCCGCCAATTCCGACGAGGCGATGGAGGCGCTTAACCTGGCCGAGCCGTCGCTGATGATCCTTGATATCTGGCTCAAGGACAGCCGGATGGACGGGATCGACATTCTCAAGCAGGTCAAGCGCAACAATGCGGATGTGCCCGTCATCATCATCTCGGGCCATGGCAATATCGAAATCGCCGTCGCCGCGATCCGGCAGGGGGCTTACGATTTCATCGAAAAGCCCTTCAATATCGACCAGTTGATGGTGGTCATCAACCGCGCCATGGAAACCAACCGGCTGCGGCGCGAAAACGCGCAGCTTCGCCGCGGCGAGGTGAAGGCCGCCGAGATGCTGGGTCATTCCGCCGCTTTCAAGCGGATGCGCGACCAGTTGGACAAGCTGGCCAAGTCGAATGGCCGGGTCATGCTGACCGGCGAGCCGGGCGCGGGCAAGGAACTGGCCGCGCGCTATATCCACGCCCAAAGCCCGCGCGCGGGCGCGCCCTTCGTCGTCGTGCCCTGCGCCACCATCGAACCTGAACGGATGGAGGAAGTGCTGTTTGGCCGCGAAAGCGCCGATCGCGGGGTTGAACCCGGCTTTCTTGAACAGGCCCATGGCGGCGTGATCTATTTCGACGAGGTGGCCGATATGCCGCTTGGCACCCAGCCCAAGATCCTGCGTGTGCTGACCGAACAGCAGTTCACCCGCGCCGGCGGCTCGGACCGGGTGCGGGTCGATCTGCGGGTGATTTCCTCGACCAACCGCGACCTGCTCGCCGAAATCGCCGCTGGCCGCTTCCGGCAGGAGCTTTACGACCGGCTGAATGTGGTGCCGCTGGTGATCCCCTCTCTGAGCGAGCGGCGCGAGGATATCCCGGTGCTGGCCCGCCAATTCGTGCAGCAGTTCCATGACGAGCAGGGCCTGCCCCTGCGCGAGATCGGGGAAGAAGGTGCCAATGCCCTGCAAGCGATGGACTGGCCGGGCAATGTCCGCCAGCTGCGCAATGTGATCGAAAGGGTGCTGATTCTGGCCGAGGATCAGGGCGAGATCACGCCCGCCGAATTGCAGGGACAGGGTGCGGAAGGCGAGGGGGCCGATACCCTGACGCTTGGCCCGCGCATCACCGCCCTGCCGCTGCGCGAGGCGCGCGAATTGTTCGAACGCGAATATCTGGTCAACCAGATCAACCGCTTCGGCGGCAATATCAGCCGCACCGCGCAATTCGTCGGCATGGAACGCAGCGCGCTGCATCGCAAGCTGAAATCGCTTGGCGTCGTGGGCGGTCGCAGCGCCGATGACGAGGACGAGGGCTGAACGCCTGTCAGGGCTGGTCGCGGCGTCAGGCGCGGCCCATCAGCCGGGCCAGAAATCCGCGCGGCGGCGCTGGCAATTGCCCCTGCGCGCGGGCCATCACCATGCGCGCGACCAGTTTTCCCGCTGGATGGCGTCCTCGGGGCAGATTGCCGGTATGAGCCTGAATATCGGTGAAACCGGCGGCGGTCAGTTCCCTGACGATCCGCTGATGGCTGAACAGACGCAGCCCCAGCGTCAGGCCGATGCCGCGCGCGCCCCTGGCCGCGCGCTTCACGTCAGGGTGGCACCGGGCGCTCTCGCCCCCCGGCCATGGCCCTGATCCTGCGGGCAGCATGATGATGCGGGGCTGCAAGGATATCACGGCGCGGGGATTTCCTTAGCCGTCATCCCACCATTCAGAGACCCGACAGAGGCGGGGCGGCAGGTCAAGCGCGGCGAGATCGATCTCGTAAGCCATCCGCGACGGAAACTGCGGTCAGGGCCACGCATTTTTCGGGCGTCGGGATGCGTCGCTGCATGTCCAGCCCGCCGGGTCATGGGGCGCGCCCCATATCCGGGGCTGCGAAAGCGCGGATTGTTCGGCAGCCTCGTTCATGGCAACCGCCTTTGGCCGGCTGTTCCCTGATAATCCGGCGTCGTGGCAGGTTATGGTGTCAGACAACCGCCGCCCTGCCGACTGAACGGGCGGGTTCCCGATGCCCAGCCTGTCCGCCACCGTCGGCAGGGCGGCGGGTTCAGGATGAGCGTTTTCGCAAGGATGAAGGCGGGGTCGGCATCCGTTCTTGCGGCGTGTGGAGGTGGCGGGGGCTGTCAGCCATGGCCGCAGGGCCTTGCGGGCGATCTCTGCGGCCATGGTCGGTCGTTTCAGCCTGTCCGGCGTTGCAGGGGAAGGGCTCAGCGCCCGGCGCGAAGCCGTTGCAGAAGCGCGGTATTGGCATAGCCGTCCGGGGTCATGCCGACGCGCTGCTGGAAGGCCTTGATCCCGGCGATGGTGTTTTCACCGATGGCCCCGTCAGGCTCGCCCACGTTATAGCCCATGCGGTTCAGAAGGCGCTGCACTTCCTCTTTCTCGTTATGGGTCAGCGCGCCCGCGCCGCGCGGCCAGCTTCCCACGATCCCCGGCCCGCCAGCGATGCGATTGGCCAGCATGGCCACGCCAAGCGCGTAATTGTCGGAAGCGTTATAGGCGCGGATGGCGATGAAGTTCCGCGTCACCAGGAAGGCAGGCCCCTGCGCGCCGGCAGGCGCGATGATCCCGCCCGAGGGCAGGTTGCGCCCATCGACCGCGCGCACACCCTGCGCGGCCCATGTGGCGCCCGATTTCACATTGCTGCGCCCGGTCTGGCCATAGTTGAAGCCCTGCGGCAGCCGCACCTCGACCACAGCCGGAAGGCCCGGCACCCAGCCCGAACGGTTCAGATAGGCCGCCGTCGAGGCCAGCGAATCGGTCGGGTCGTCCGACCAGATGTCGCGCCGCCCGTCGCCGTTGAAATCGACCGCATAGGCCAGATAGGATGTCGGCATGAACTGCGTATGGCCCATGGCCCCCGCCCAGCTTCCCAGCATGTGTTCGGGATCGGTATCACCGGCCTGAATGATTTTCAGCGCCGCGATCAGCTGGCCCGCGAACATTTCGCCCCGGCGACCATCATAGGCCAGCGTCGCCAGCGAGGGGATGATCTGCATGCGCCCGCGATTGCCGCCGAAATTCGATTCCATCCCCCAGACCGCCATCACGATATTGCGGTCCACCCCATAGCGGCTTTCGACCCGCGCCAGCGTATTGCCATGGGTGCGCGCCAGCGTGCGCCCCTTGGTGGTGCGGCTGTCGGATGCGGCGCTGTCCAGATATTCCCAGACCGGGCGCGAGAATTCGGCCTGACGGCGATCCAGGCGGATGACCTCGGGGTTGTAGCGCGCGATGCGCATGGCGCGGTCATAGGTGGCCGGGCTGACACCTGCGGCGATGGCGCGGGGGCGGAAATTGCGCACCCATTGCTGAAGCCCTGCCTCGGATGCGGGTGATGCCTGCGGGATCGGTGCGACCTGCACCGGCCCGCCGGTGCTGGCCCCGCCCGTCGATCCGCCGCCGATGGCGCGCGGCACGCAGCCGCCCAAGACGGCCACGGCCGCGACCGAGATGGTAAGTTTCGTAAGGATGCTGCTGCTGCTCATTCTTGCCCTGCCCGTTCAGGTTCGTGTTGCTTTGGCCTGACGATAGCGCAGCCACCGGCCAAGGAAAACCGGGCGCTTCGGCGCGGCAGCTATCGGCGAAAAACCGCCGACGGGACCGGCTCAGCCGTCGCGGCCTTCCTCGCCTTCGAAGAATGGCTCCATCCGGGCGATGATGACGGCGTTTTCGTCAAGCGCGCGCTGCATCAGGGCGCGGTCTTCGGGGGTGATTTCCTCGCCCTCGGCCTCGCGTTCGGCCATGGTGCCGTAGCCGGTCACGTCCAGCGGCGCCATTTCGGCGGTTTTCAGGATGGCCACGGTCTCGCGCACGGCCTCGGCCTCATCCTTGCCGGCGGCGTAGCACAAAAGCCCTGCGCCGGTCGCGCCCTCGGGCAGCCCGTCGCCTTTCGCCCGGCCAAGCTGCACCAGCAGCATATAGACTTGTTGCGTCATCATCCCCCCCTTACCTTCTGGCAGACCGGCATGGAGTGCGCGATGAGCAAGAGTTTGGCAAGGGTCGAGGCGGCGCTGAAAAACGCAGGCCTGCTGCCCGATATCCGCGAGATGGGCGATACGCGCACGGCCGCCGATGCGGCGGCGGCGGTGGACTGCGAGATCGACCAGATCGCCAAGTCGATCATCTTCCGGGGCGAGGAAAGCGGCCATGTCCTGCTGTTTCTGACGGCGGGCGGCAACCGGGTTGATGGTGCGAAGGCCGCGGCTCTGGCCGGGCAAGCCTTGGGCAAGGCCGATGCCGCGCTGATCCGCGCCGAGACCGGCTTCGCCATTGGCGGGGTGGCCCCCGTCGGCCATCTGCGCGAGATCCGTGCCTTCATCGACCCGCGCCTGATGGAATTCGCGCGGGTCTGGGCGGCGGCGGGCACGCCGCGCCATGTCTTTGCCATTGCGCCGGGCGATCTGCTGCGGATCAGCGGCGCGATTGCGGCGGATTTCACCGCCTGATGGAATGGCAGGGCGAGGGCACCGTGATCGGGCGGCGCGCGCATGGCGAACATGGCGCGCTTCTGGATCTGTTCAGCCGCGACATGGGCCGGGTCTCGGGGCTGGTGCCGGGGGGGGCGGGGCGCGCGAAAGCGGCGATGCTGCAGCCGGGCAGCCGCCTTGCCGTGCGCTGGCGCGCGCGGCTGGCCGATCAGCTTGGCACTTTCACGGTCGAGCCTGCGCGCGCCCGCCCCGGCCTTCTGGCGGATGCGGCGGCGCTTGACGGGGTAAGCGCGACCGCCGCGCTTCTGCGCTTCGCACTGGCCGAGCGTGACCCCCATCCGCTGCTCAGCGATGCCTCGGAAGCGCTTTGGGACGCGATGGATGCGGGCGGGGACTGGGCCGGGGCCTATGTCCGGTGGGAGATGCTGCTTCTGTCCGAAATGGGCTTCGGCCTTGATCTGACGCGCTGCGCCCTCAGCGGCGCGCGCAGGGGGCTGAGCTATGTCAGCCCCGTGACCGGTCGCGCGGTGACGGCAGAGGCGGCGGGCGAATATGCGCCCCGCCTGCTGCGCCTGCCCCGGATGCTGGGCGGCCCGCCAAGCAATGACGATCTGGCCCATGCCCTGGCGCTGACCGGGCATTTCCTGCACCGGTGGCTGGCGGGCGAACATGCCGCGCGCCCCTTGCCCGCCGCCCGCGACCGGCTGGCGGCCCGGCTCAACCGGCGCTGAAACCCGGCCTGCGCAGGAAAAACCCCCGCGCAGCCGGGGCCGGGCGGGGGTTTTGAACCTTATCCGGTTCGCTCGTCTTGCGGGCGCTGCCCGTGCCTGCGCTTAAAGCGCGCCTTCGCGCTGTGCCTTTTTACGGGCCAGCTTGCGGGCGCGGCGCACGGCCTCGGCCTTTTCACGGGCCTTCTTGACGGACGGTTTCTCGAAATGCTGCTTGAGCTTCATTTCACGGAACACGCCCTCGCGCTGAAGTTTCTTCTTCAAGGCGCGCATCGCCTGTTCGACGTTATTGTCGCGAACGTTCACCTGCATGTGGTTGTCACCACCTTCCTAGGTTAAAGTTGATCGAAATTGCAGGAAGCCGCCGTATAAGGGGCAAATGCCCCTTTGTCCAGCCCCGAGGATACCATGACCGATACCCGCGACACATTGGCCCGCGCCGCCATCACGCATGTGCCCTTCGACGGAATGAATGAAAAGGCGTTGCGCGCGGGCGCGCGCGATCTGGGGCTGGATGCGGGCGTGGCACTGGCCTTCTTCCCCGGGGGCGGTGCCGATCTGGCCAGCCATATCCACCGGCAGTGGGATGCGGCACTGGCGCTCTGGCTGGCCGATGCGCCGGGCGGCAAGATCCGCGACCGTATTGCCGAAGCGATCTGGCAACGCCTTCAGATCGCCGATGCGGAACTGGTGCGCGCGGCCTCTGCCGTGCTGGGATTGCCGCAAAATCAACCGCTTGCGGCGCGGCTTGTCTGGGAAACGGCGGATGTGATCTGGACCGGGCTGGGGGACAGCTCGCGCGATGTGAACTGGTATAGCAAGCGCGCCACGCTCTCGGCGGTTTATGTGGCCTGCGTACTCTACTGGTTGGGCGACGCCTCGGACGGGTGCGCCGATACCCGCGCCTTCATTGACCGCCGGATCGAGGGGGTGATGCGCTTCGAGGCGCTGAAGGCGCAGGCGCGCAAGCTGCCGGGCGCGGCCATGCTGGGGAAGCTGGCGACGGGCTGGATCAGGGCACCGAAATCCGCCGGAGAAGACGCATGAGCCTGCCCGATTCGATGCGCGCGGTCGAGATCACGGCCCCCGGTGGGCCTGAGGTGCTGGCCCCGGGCACGCGCCCCGTGCCCATGCCCGGCCATGACCAGATCGTCATCCGGCTGGCCTATGCGGGCGTGAACCGCCCCGATGTGGCGCAGCGTCAGGGCAGCTATGCGGCCCCGCCCGGCGCCTCGGACCTGCCGGGGCTGGAAGGCGCGGGCGAGGTCGTGGCCGTGGGTTCCGGCGTCAGCCGCTGGAAGCCCGGCGATCAGGTCTGCGCGCTGCTTCCGGGCGGGGGCTATGCACAATATGCGGCCTGTAACGCCGCCCATGCCCTGCCCATCCCCGAAGGCATGACCCTGCGCGAAGCCGCCGCCCTGCCAGAAACCGCCTTCACCGTCTGGTCGAATGTCGTCATGCGCGGCAGGCTTCAGGCGGGCGAGAGGTTCCTTGTCCATGGCGGTTCCTCGGGTATCGGAACCATGGCGATCCAGCTGGCCCGCGCCCTTGGTGCCAGGGTCTGGGCCACGGCAGGCTCGGACAGGAAATGCGCCGCGATCACGGAGCTGGGGGCCACGGCGATCAATTACCGGCAGGATGATTTCGTGAAACGGCTTGAGGCGGAAGGCGGCGCGGATCTGATCCTCGATATGGTCGGCGGTGATTACATCGCGCGCAACCTGAAAGCCCTGAACACGGATGGAAGGCTGGTGCAGATCGCCTTTCTCAATGGCCCCGCCGCCGAAATCAACTTCGCCCATCTGATGACGCGGCGGCTGACCATCACCGGCTCGACCCTGCGTCCGCAATCCGACGCCGCCAAGGCCGCGATCGCGGATCAGCTGCAAGGCGCGCTCTGGCCGATGATCGCGGCGGGCAAGCTGCGGGTGCTGATCGACAGCGAATACCCGCTGGAACAGGCAGCCGAGGCCCATCGCCATATGGAAAGCAGCAACCATATCGGCAAGATCGTGCTGAAACTGCGCTGATCGCCCCGCTGCCTTCCCCTTGCCACGCCTGCACGGGTGGCTGGTATGGAAGCCTCCGGCGGGGATATTTCAGGACAGAAGAAGCACCGGGGACGCGCACCCCCCGCCGCGGCGCCTGTCCGGGCGGGGGGTGGCTTCTCCTGTCACGGCCATCGGCGTCCCCGCCTGTTCCGCGAATCGCTTATGGCATGGTTCCCGTTAAGGCAGGGTTAATGGCGGGCTTCTTCTGTCCTGAAATATCCCCGCCGGAGGCTTCCATACTAGCCGCAGGTGACGGGGGTGGATCAGCGCGGCTTTTCCATCAGCACCGAGGGCCGGGCGCAGTCGCGCCGCGTGTCGGGGGCACAGTCGCGAAATTCCAGATCTTTCGTCAGGCAGATGCGGATCTCTTGCAGGGCCTCGCTGCGGCAGGTGACGGTGATGGCATCCGCGCTCAGGCCGGGGTTCCGTTCGATGAAGGCCTGCTCGATCAATGCGGGCGGGATGGTGATGTCGCGGTCCAGCCCGGTGAAATAATCAGGCAGCGTCACCCTGGCGAGTGCCGCGCGCGAAAGGGCGTAATAGCCTGCGGCGGAAAGCCCTGTGCAGCGGCCATGTTTCTGCCATTGATACCATGCCAGCCCGCCAGAGCCCATGATATCGGCCATGGCCTGGCTTTCGCGCCGTGAGGGATCGCGCTCGGCCGTTCGGCAATGGGACGGCCATCCGCGTTCATATTGCGGCCAGAGCCCGTGCAGGTTGAAGGCGGTCTTGCGCCCGATATCGCATTGGCTGCTGTCGCGCCGGTCAGGTGATTGCGCGCACCAGTTCGGCGACCAGCTGAGCGCCAGCACGTAATAGTCGAAGACACCGGCGCGGTGCTGGGCGCGGGCGGGGGCGGTCAGGCCGATGGCGATCAGGGCGGCAAGGGCGGGCAGGATCAGGCGGAGCATGGGGCCTCGGCGCGAAGGTTTCGGGGTTTTCCGCCTGATTAGGACAAAATGCCCGCGCCCGCAGCCCTTTTCGGTCACCTTTGCCCTTCCCCTTGCCGGGTGGGCGGCGTATAGGATGGGGGAATTTTCCCGAAAACGTGGATGGCCTCGCCAAAGCGCCGTTTTCCCGGCCGGGAGAGATATGTGTAAGGAGCAGATCCGATGAACAAACCGCTGATGGCCAAGGCCACCGCCGTCTGGCTGATCGACAATACGACGCTCAGCTTCAAGCAGATCGCCGATTTCGTCGGCATGCATGAGCTGGAAATCCAGGGCATTGCGGATGGCGATGTGGCGACCGGGGTGAAGGGGTTCGACCCGATCGGGTCGCACCAGCTTGATGCCTCGGAGATCGAGAAGGGCCAGAAGGACCCGGCCTACAAGCTGAAGCTGAAGCACAACCCCGCCGCCGAGGGCGAGGAAAAACGCCGTGGTCCGCGCTATACGCCCTTGTCCAAGCGGCAGGACCGGCCGGCGGCGATCCTCTGGCTGGTGAAATTCCACCCCGAACTGGCCGATGCGCAGATTGCGAAGCTGGTGGGCACGACCAAGCCGACCATTCAGGCGATCCGCGAGCGGACGCATTGGAACATCCAGAATATCCAGCCCATCGATCCGGTGGCGCTTGGTCTGGCCAAGCAGACCGAACTGGACGCCGCCGTTCAGAAGGCCGCGAAGAAGAAATCCGCCGAGGGTGGCGTGATGAGCGATGACGAGCGCCGCAAGCTGGTCTCGACCGAGACTTCGCTGGCCATGGGCGACGAGCCGCGCCTGCCCACCGCCATCGCCGGGCTTGAGAATTTCAGCCTGACACGTGAGGGCCGCAAGGAGCCGGAATATGATGCCGACAGCTTCTTCAATCTGCCCGAGGCGGATGAGGATGACGAGGACGATCTTTGAGCGTTTGACCGGTTCGGGGCGGTTCTTCAGGCAGGATCGCCCGCGACTGCCGGGCGGGGGCTGTGATGCCGGATGCCTCCGGCGGGGATATTTCAGGACAGAAGAAGCGCCGCCCGGGTCATGACCGGGGCGGCGCGTTTCGTTTCAGCTTCCGTAGATCACGCTGCGCGGGATTTCGTAGCGCTCATCGCCGAGGGTGATGACCTGCAATGTGCCGCGCAATTCGCTGCCGAGGCCGTTCTGCGCCACGGGATTGCCCTGTTCGAAGCGGAATTCGCGGGTGCCGCCATCGGGCTTGCTGATCAGGAGCGTGGCCGTGCCGTTGCCCTGCCGGGTGACGGCGAAGGCGCAGTCGCGTGTGGCCATGCCAAGCGAGGTCGAGCAGGGCAGGGTGCCGCTGGCGGCCGTGGGCGGGGCAGTGGGTGCCGGGCTTGCCGTGGCCGGGGCCGCGGGGGTGGCATGGCTGGCCGGGCGCGGGACCGGTTTGGTCGGCGAGACCCGCTTGCTGCCGGCTGTGCCATCGGCGCGGGTGGCCGGGTTGTCCTTGACGCGCGGCGATTCCGGCGGGCGGGTGGCCGAGGGGC
>JAUNTV010000290.1 GCA_030538515.1 Paracoccus sp. (in: a-proteobacteria) | reverse complement strand
AGACGGCCCAGAACGACGCCCTCGGCGTCGATCAGGATCCACTTCTTGTCGATCTCCGCCGGTTTTGCGGTGTAGGTTTTCATATCGTTGCCCTTTTGGGGGTTCAAATTCGAGATGGCGGTATATCCGCGATCCGCCCCCTCAGGTCAAGCGCTGCGACCTCGATATTTTCATGCAATATCAATTTGTTATGAAATAGGTAACAAAATACCGCAAGGCGGGCCCCCGAAACCGGGCTGAAAACCGCCCTTTCGGCCCGATCACCGATGGAATCGCCGGGCGCAAGCGGACACCCCAGGCGAAGCCATGGCTTCCCCCGCCCCCCTCTTTATGCCTATGCTGATCCGACCAGGGGAAGAGGAAGCCAGCCATGTCGGATCTGATCTTGCGCGAGGATATGGGCCATGTGACCCGGCTGGTGCTCAACAGTCCCGGCAATTTCAACGCCCTTTCGGCCGAGATGATCGCCACGCTCTATACCACGCTCGCCTCACTCAGCGCCGAGGAGGGCGTGCGCGTGATCATCATCGCCGCCAATGGCCGCGCGTTCTGCGCCGGTCATGACCTGCGCCAGATGCAGGCGGCGCGCGCCAATCTGGACCGGGGCCGCGCGGGTTTCGCGGCGCTGTTCGACGGCTGCGGGCAGGTGATGCAGCTGATATCGTCCCTGCCCCAGCCCGTCATCGCCGAGGTCGCGGGCATCGCCACCGCAGCCGGCTGCCAGCTTGTCGCCTCCTGTGATCTGGCGGTGGCGGCCAAGGGCGCGAAGTTCGGCGTGAACGGCATCGATGTGGGGCTTTTCTGCTCGACCCCCGCCGTGGCGCTGTCCCGCACGATCCCGCGCAAGGCGGCCTTTGAGATGCTGGTGACTGGCGATTTCATCACCGCGACCGAGGCCGCGCGCCTCGGCCTTGTCAACCGCGCCGTGCCGCCCGAGAAGCTTCAGGCCGATACGATGGCGCTTGCCCAGAAGATCGCCGCGAAACTGCCCGCCGCCATCGCCATGGGCAAGCGCAGCTTCTATGAGCAACTGGCCCATGACACCGCCGACGCCTACGAGGCCGCCGCCGACACCATGACCGCCAATATGATGCTTCCTGACACGGATGAGGGGATTCGCGCATTCCTTGAAAAGCGCAGCCCCGCCTGGGCGCAGGATTAGAGCATCTCAGTCTTTGTCTGAATCGAAAGGGGATTCCCCTTTCGGTCGCGGTATGATTCAGAATCCCTACTGGTGAAGGGGGCCAGCATGGATGACGAAACCATACTCAGACGATCTTCGGGAGCGCGCTGTCGAGGCGATGCGATCTGGGGCGAGTTGCCGTAGCGTTGCCGCACGGTTCGGGGTGGCACCATCGAGCGTGGTGAAGTGGACGCAACGCGCGGCGCGGACCGGATCGGTGTGTCCCTCAAAGATGGGCGGCTATCGTCGCCCGCTTCTGGAGCCGCATCGGGTCTGGCTACTGGATCAGGTGCGAGCCTGTCCGCATATTACCCTGGCGATGCTGGAAGATCTGCTGGCCCAGCGTGGGATCGCGGTGAGCCACGACACCGTCTGGCGGTTCCTGCGCGGTTGCGGGTTCAGTTTCAAAAAAGACACTGCTCGCCGACGAGAGCGAACGCCCGGATGTGAGGCGTCGCCGCGACAGGTGGCAACACCATCAGGGACGTATCGATCCGACGCGGCTGGTCTTCATCGACGAGACCTGGGTGAAGACAAACATGGCCCCGCTGCGGGGCTGGGCACCCAAAGGCGAACGCCTGTCCGGCGCGGCACCCTTCGGGCACTGGAATACCTCCACCTTCATTGCCGCCCTGCGCCATGACCGGATCGACGCCCCTTGGGTCTTCGACGGCCCCGTGAATGGCGACATCTTCCGGACCTATGTCGAACGGGTTCCGGTTCCGACCCTGCGCCCTGGCGATGTGATCGTGATGGACAATCCGGGAAGTCACAAGAGCCAGGCTGTAAGACAGGCCATCCGATCCGCCGGTGCGCACCTTCTGTTTTTGCCGCCATACAGCCCCGATCTGAACCCCATCGAACAGGCATTCGCCAAGCTCAAACACTGGATACGCAACGCGGCACCCCGCTCGCGGGACACACTCTGGCGCACCGTCGGAACAATCCTCAACCGCTTCACCTCCGACGAGTGTGCCAACTACCTCAAAAACGCAGGCTATGCTTCCGTATGAACCTGAAGCGCTTAATAGGCGATGCTGCCGGTGCCTGCGGGCAAGGCCCCATAGGGCAGCCAGACGGTTTTCCACTGCACCGCGCGATCCAGAAACGCCCGGCCCTGCGCATCGGCTTTCAACCAGTCGCGATTGGGAAAGGCCCATACCGGCTTGAGATTGCCGGCAGATGCCGCCTCGACCGGGGCCGGGTCGGTGCCGCAGTACCAGATCGCGGCCACATCCTCATGCGCGGCCAGAACCTGCGCCAGCGCGTCGCGGGGACCAGAGACGATATTGACCACGCCCCCCGGCAGATCCGAGGTATCGAACACCTGCGCCAGATCGAATGCCGCCACCGGATCATCCTGCGCGGGCAGCACGACCACGCTGTTGCCCATGGCGATCACCGGCAGAACAAGGCTGACAAAGCCCATAAGCCCCGCATCATTGGGGCAGGCGATGGCGGTCACACCGAAAGGTTCGGGGATCACATTGACCAGATAGCCCGGTTTGGTCTGCACATTGGCACCGTCGAACTTGTCGGCCCATGCGGCGTAATGGAAAATCCGCGCAATCGCGGCATCGACCTGCTTGCCGCCATGACGGCGCGCGAATTCATCGCGGCGCAGCGACAGGTTCTCGGCCATGAAATAAAGGACCTGCGCGCGGCCATGCCCGCCCATGCCCGCCCATTTGCTGGCCTGTTTCGCGGCCTCGACAGCGTTGCGGATATCCTTGCGATTGCCAAGCGGCACCAGATCGCCCGAGGCCGCGCGGTAGCTGGCCCCGCCATCGGGACGTTTCTGCGCACCCCCGATATAGAGCTTTTCGGTCCGGTTCAGCCCGCCCGCAGGCCCCGGCCCGCCATCCGGCAGCGCGGCCGGATCGCTTGCGGGCGCTTCCTTCGCGGGCCGGACGCGGGGACCGGCCAGATAGTCCGCCAGCCCGACGCGCCCGCCCTCGCGCCCGAAGCCCGATTCGCGCATCCCCCCGAAGGGCGCTGCGGCATCGAACAGATTGGCGCCATTGATCCAGACCACGCCCGCCTTCACCCGGGCGGCCAGATCGGTCGCAACGCTGGCGCTTTCCGACCAGATCTGCGCGGCCAGCCCGTAGCGGCTGTTATTGGCAAGGCTGACCGCCTCATCCACGGTGCGAAAAGTCGTCAACGTGGCGATGGGGCCGAAGATTTCCGTTTCCCACGCGGGGTTTGCGGGCGATACCTCGCGCAAATATCCGGGCGCGATGAAGCAACCTTCGGCTTCTGCGCCGCCCACCAGATGCGCGCCGGCAGCCACGGCCCCGGCGATGAGGCGCAGGATGCGGTCTTTCTGGATCGGGTCCACGATGGCACCCACATCGGTTGATTTGTCCAGAGGCGCGCCGACACGCAGCCGGGCAAGGCGGCGCGAAAGCAGCGCTTCAAACCGCGCGGCCACGGCTTCGGCCACCAGAATGCGCGAGCCCGCACAGCAGACCTGCCCCTGATTGAACCAGATGGAATCGACCACGCCTTCCACGGCGGCATCAAGATCGGCATCCTCCGTCACGATGAAGGGCGATTTCCCGCCCAGTTCCAGCGTCAGGCGC
>JAUNTV010000289.1 GCA_030538515.1 Paracoccus sp. (in: a-proteobacteria) | reverse complement strand
CCCCTGATGCCCGCGCTGATCGAGGATGCACTGTGGCGTGCCCGCCAGCGCGCGGCCGAGCCGCTGACCCCGCCGCCCGCGCGGTTCAACTGGCGTTCCGCCGCCACCGGGGCGGGGGTGACGGCAGCCCTGGCGCTGGCGCTGGCGGCGTTTACCTGACCCGGCAGCGCCCGGCCTTGCCGCGCCCGATCCCGCCTGATCACGCAAGAAATACCCCCCGCCTGCCGGGCGAACGGCTGGCGGCGCTTATCTGATCCGGCAGCAGCCGGTATTCATCCTGGGCGCGCCATCGCGGCTTTGCCGGATGACCGTGACCGCCAGCCCGTAAGCCATATCCGACATGCCGTCAGAACATGCGGCGGGCGTGATGCTGGCGGTCAGGATATCATGGGCATCTTCCACGAACAGCCCGCGCCGCCGGTCCCCGCCGATCCCGCTATCCATGACGCTCAGCCCGGAAAGGCGGGTCTCATGGCCCGGCTCCTGCCAGTTCAGGGTGCCGTCACTGGCCGAGAAGCTCCAGAAAGGTTCCGTTCCCGAACAGATCAGCCCCTCGGGCAATTGCCCGGCCTTCCAGACATTCGCGCGCGGTGCCAGAAAGCGCATCGAGACCCAGCCGGCCTGCTCGCCCGTATTCACCTGCCCCCACCGCCCCGAGGCGTCCAGGCCGACCACCTCGATCCGGGTCTGATCCGGGGCCAGCCGGCCTGTCACCGCAGCCGAGGCCGAGGGGGTCTGGCGGATATTCAGCACATCATTCGCGGCCACGCCGGTCACGTCGAAAAGCGTCGGCAGCGCGCGGTCCTGTGCAAGCGCGGGGCTTGCGGCCAGCATTGCCATGACAAAAAGGAATGGTTTCAGCATGGGCCTATCCTGTTGCAACGCCAAAGATTTTTCCGATCAGCGCGGTGATCCCCATGGCCGCGCAGCCCCAGAACACCACGCGCGCCACAGCCCGCCCCGCAGGCGCGCCGCCCGCCCGCGCCCCGATGAAGCCCAGAATCGCCAGCGCGATCAGCGTCGAGACCAGCACGAAATAAAGCACCATTCCTGCCGGGGCCAGCAAGGCACCGATCAGGGGCACCGCCGCCGCGACCGAGAACGTCACCGCCGATGTCAGCGCCGCCAGCAGGGGATTGGCCGCCGTGACATCCGACAGGCCAAGCTCATCACGGATATGCGCGCCGAGCGCGTCATATTCCGTCATCTCGCGCGCCACGCGCAGCGCGGTTTCGGGCGCAAGGCCGCGCGCCTCATAGATTTCGGCCAGTTCGCGCAATTCGGTTTCGGGGTCCTCATCCAAGGCACGGCTTTCGCGCCTGATATCTGCGCGCTCGATATCCGACTGGCTGGAAACCGAGACATATTCCCCCGCCGCCATCGACAAGGCCCCGGCAGACAGCCCGGCCACCCCGGCCAGCAGAATCGTGGACCGATCCGCGCCCGAAGCCGCGATCCCGACCAGAAGCGATGCAGTCGACACGATCCCGTCATTCGCCCCCAGAACCGCCGCCCTCAGCCAGCCGGAACGCGATATGAAATGGGGATCATCGGGATGCGCATCGGCATGGGTATATCGGGACATGGTTATTCATCATCCTTCCTGAAAGCCGAGACCAGAGAGCGTGCAACGCTGAGAACCGGAACCCCGACAAGTGCTACACTGACCTGCCAGGGCGCGCCCAGAATACCGGTAAGGGCCGCAAGACCCAAGGCGGCAAGCGAGAAATCGCCGCCCCATAAGCCTGCCCCCTTTTGCCCGCCCTGATTTCCGCTGGCAAGAGCGCCTGCTCCATGGTGATACGGTGCTGCTGTTCCCGTTCGAGCATCCGCAGAAGGCGCTTGGGCGCATCGGGAACGACATGGCCGTATCGGCCGAAATCCTCGGGCCGGGGCAGCGCGCCCGACCAGCTTCTGGAAACGGACATCTGAACCGTTTCCCGCCGGCCATCCGTATGAATGATTTCCGCCGTTTCACCGGCAGCCTCGATTTGGATGGTCGGTTTATTCTGATTAAGGGGCGCGCGCTGCGAGGAACCGTTGTTCTGCTTTGTCAAAATCGTCCCTCAACGCCTGAATATCCTGACGCAATCCCGCATCGCCGCCCCGCAAACGCACAGAGGCAAGCCCGGAATCGAAAGCCACGTCAGAGGTCGATATCCCCCGCAACAGCCCCGCACGCAGGCCAAACACCCTGGGTCTGATGTTCAGCTTTCGCATATGCCGGGTCATGACATCCTTCGTTCTGGCCAACTTACGCCAGCCGCAACAAGTTTCCAATATATAGGGGAATACATGTGAAGACACCGTTACCGGCTGCTCAGATTCAGCCGCGCCACGCCCAGAACGTCCAGCACTTTCGCCTCGATATCGGGGGCGTTCATGGCGGCGTCGGCATACATGGCCGCCGGGCTGTCATGGTCGATGAACGTATCAGGCAGCACCATCGAGCGGAACTTCAGCCCGTGATCGAACACGCCCTCATCCGCCAGAAGCTGGGCGACATGGCTGGCGAAACCGCCGATGGCACCTTCCTCGATGGTGATCAGCGCCTCGTGGTCGCGCGCCAGCCGCAGGATCAATTCGCGGTCAAGGGGCTTGGCGAAACGCGCATCGGCCACGGTGGGGGTGATGCCACGCGCCATCAGCGATTCGCGCGCCACCATCACTTCGCTCAGCCGGGTGCCAAAGGACAGGATCGCCACGCGGCTGCCTTCTGCGATGATCCGGCCGCGCCCGATTTCAAGCGGAATGCCGCGTTCGGGCATCTCGATCCCGGTGCCCTCGCCCCTGGGGAAGCGGAAGGCGATGGGGCCGTCATCATGGGCGGCGGCGGTGGCGACCATATGGACAAGCTCGGCCTCATCGGCGGCGGCCATCACCACCATGCCGGGCAGGCTGGCCATGAAGCCGATATCAAAGGCCCCCGCATGGGTCGCGCCGTCAGCCCCCACGAGGCCCGCCCGGTCGATGGCAAAGCGCACGGGCAGGCGCTGGATCGCCACATCATGGACGACCTGATCATAGCCGCGCTGCAAAAAGGTCGAATAGATCGCGCAGAAGGGCTTCATCCCCCCCGCCGCCAGCCCGGCGCTGAAGGTCACGGCATGCTGTTCGGCAATGCCCACATCGAATGTGCGCAGCGGAAAGCGATCCGCAAACAGGTTCAGCCCGGTGCCGTCGGGCATGGCGGCGGTGATGGCCACGATCTTTTCGTCCCGCGCGGCCTCGGCCAGCAGGGCCTGCGCGAAAACGCTGGTATAGCTTGGCGCGTTGGATTTCGCCTTGGCCTGCTCGCCCGTGATCACATCGAACTTGCCGCGCGCATGGCCCCGGTCGGCCGCGCCCTCGGCTGGGGCATAGCCCTTGCCCTTCTTCGTGATCGCATGGATCAGGACCGGCCCGTCGGCGCGGGCCTTCACCGTGCGCAGAAGCGCCAGAAGCTGATCCAGATCATGCCCGTCAACCGGGCCGATATAGGAAAACCCCAGCTCCTCGAACATGGTGCCGCCGATGGCCATGCCCTTCAGCATCTCCTTGGCGCGGCGCGCGCCGTGCTGGATCGGCTCGGGCAGGAAGCCCACGGCCCCCTTGGCGATGGATTTCAGGTCCTGGAACGGGCCTTCGGAATAGAGCCGCGTCAGATAGCTGGACAGCGCCCCGGTGGGCGGCGCGATCGACATTTCGTTATCATTGAGGATCACGAACAGCCGCTTGCCCAGATGGCCGGCATTGTTCATCGCCTCGAACGCCATGCCCGCCGACATGGCCCCGTCACCGATCACCGCGATGGCGTCACCCGCGTCA
>JAUNTV010000288.1 GCA_030538515.1 Paracoccus sp. (in: a-proteobacteria) | reverse complement strand
ACCCCCGCCCCCCGGACTTGAATGCCGGGCGGCGCGGGCCTATCCCAGCCCATGAACTCAGCAGGAGGATGACATGGGCCCGAAGAAACTCGCCGCAGGAAACTGGAAGATGAACGGGCTGACGGGCTCGCTTGGCGAACTGGATGCGCTTGCCGCGCGCGACAATGGCTGCGACGTGCTGATCTGCCCGCCCGCCACGCTGATCACCGCCGCCGTCGCCCATTCCGGCCAGATCGCCATCGGCGGTCAGGATTGCCACGCGGCGGATGGCGGTGCCCATACCGGCGATATCTCGGCCGCGATGCTGGCGGATGCGGGGGCCAGCCATGTCATCCTCGGCCATTCCGAGCGCCGCGCCGATCACGGCGAAAGCGATGCGCAGGTGGCGGCCAAGGCCATCGCCGCCCATGAGGCGGGGCTGATCACCGTGATCTGCCTGGGCGAGACCGGGGCCGAACGCGAGGCGGGCGAAACGCTGGCGGTGATTGCCGCGCAACTGCAAGCATCCGTGCCCGATTGTGCGACGCCGGCCAATAGCGTGATCGCCTATGAACCGGTCTGGGCCATCGGCACCGGGCTGACCCCCATCCGCGACCAGATCGCCGAGGTTCATGCCCTTCTGCGCGCGCAACTGTCGGCGCGTTTCCCGGACGGGGCCGGTTTCACCCTGCTTTATGGCGGCAGCGTGAAGCCCGGCAATGCCGCCGAGATATTCTCGATCCCCCATGTGAACGGCGCGCTCGTCGGGGGTGCCAGCCTGAAGGCGGGTGATTTCGCGCCGATTATCGATGCCCTGGCGGCGGCGTAGGTGGATATGACGGACAAGGACGCAATCAATCAGGCGCTTCGCGCCATCCCTGCCCCGAAAGGCGGCAATATCGTCGATGCCGGCATGGTCCGCGCGCTGCATATCGACCCGGCCGGCGAGGTCCGCTTCGTGCTGGAAATCGACCCCGCCGACGCTGCCCCGATGGAGGAAGCCCTTGCGCGCGCCCATGAGATCGTCGGCGCGCTTCCCGGTGTCAGCAAGGTTTCGGGCGTGCTGACCGCGCATAGCGACAAGGCACCGCCCGATCTCAAGCCGAAAGCCGCGAAGAACCCCAATGCGCCGCAGCGCGTGCCCGGCGTGGCGCATGTGATCGCCATCGCCTCGGGCAAGGGCGGAGTGGGGAAATCGACCGTCTCGGCCAATCTCGCCGTGGCGCTGGCGGCAGAGGGCCGGCGCGTCGGGCTTCTGGATGCGGATGTCTATGGCCCCAGCCAGCCGCGCATGATGGGCGTGACCGGCCGCCCCGCCAGCCCCGACGGCAAGACCATCATCCCGCTGGAGGGGCATGGCGTGAAGCTGATGTCGCTTGGCCTTCTGACCGCCGAGGCCGAGGCGATCATCTGGCGCGGCCCGATGCTGATGACCGCGCTGCAACAGATGCTGTTTCAGGTGGAATGGGGCGAACTGGACTGCCTGATCATCGATTTGCCGCCGGGCACGGGCGATGTGCAGCTTTCGCTGTCGCAAAAGGCCCATGTCGATGGCGCGATCGTGGTGTCCACCCCGCAGGACGTGGCGCTTCTGGATGCGCGCAAGGGGATCGATATGTTCAGGCGGCTGAACGTGCCGATCCTGGGCCTGATCGAGAACATGGCCGTCCATGTCTGTTCCAGTTGCGGGCATGCCGAACATATCTTCGGCCATGGCGGTGTCGCCGCCGAGGCTGAAAAGCTTGGCCTGCCGCTGCTTGGCGAATTGCCGCTGGAAATCGAGGTCCGCCTTGGCGCGGATGATGGCGTGCCGGTGGTGATCTCGGCCCCCGAAAGCGCCTCGGCGCAGGCGTTTCGCAAGCTGGCGCAGGGGCTGGTGACGGTCGGCATCGCATGACGCTGCCCCCTGCCGTCATTCTGGCGGGCGGGCGCGCCAGCCGGATGGGCGGGGGCGACAAGGTGCTGCTGACGCTGCGCGGCCAGCCGCTGCTGGCCCATGTCATGGCCCGCCTTGCCCCCCAGACCGGCGCGATGGCGATCAGCGCCAATGGCGATCCGGCACGGTTCCGGGGCTTCGGGCTGCCGGTCCTGCCCGACAGCCTGCCCGATTTTCCCGGCCCCCTGGCGGGGATTCTGGCGGCGATGGACTGGGCGCGCGATCAGGGCGCGGCGCAGGTGGTGGTCGTGGCCGGTGATACGCCCTTCCTGCCCGCCGATCTGGTCGCCCGGCTGGCCCGCGCCGCAGGCCCCGGCCTTGCGCTGGCTGCCGCCCCCGATGCCGATGGCATGACCCGCCTGCATCCCGCATGCGCCATCTGGCCGGTCGCGCTGCGCGCCGATCTGGCCCGCACATTGGCCGATGCCCAAGGCCGCATCCGCGCCTTCGCCAAGCGCCACGACGCCCGAACCGCACTTTTCGAGGACGCCACGCAGGCGTTTTTCAACATCAACACGCCCGATGACCTGCGCCGCGCCGAAACCCTGCCTTAAGCATGCCCCCTGGCCCGATCCGGCCTTGCATCCCGGCGAAGAATCGCTATGTTCCGGCGTTCACGGGCCGCGCGCTCGGGCCAGATACACCCGGACAGGTTTTTGCTTGCCTCCGGCACGGTAGTGGCCTATTGCCGCGGCTCTGATACGTTTTTACCCGGCCCCGCACGGATTGCGCGGCCCCTGAACCCGAGGTTGTGACATGGCTGTCCCTCAGAACCGCGTGACCCGCTCGAAGCGTAACATGCGCCGCGCGCATGATGCCCTTTCGGCGGCGAACCCGAATGAATGCCCCTCCTGCGGCGAGTTGAAGCGCCCGCATCACGTTTGCCCGTCCTGTGGCCATTATGCGGATCGTGAAGTCGTCGCCCAGTCGACCGAGACCGATCTGGACGACGACGCGGCCTGAACGGTCGCCGTATCCGCATGACCCGGAACGCGGATCAGGATGCGCCACGCAGCCCCCAGGACGGGGGCAGCGTGGTCATTTCCGTTGACGCGATGGGTGGTGATCTTGGCCCCGCCGCCGTGATCGGTGGCATCGCCGCAAGCGCCGCCAAGAACCCCGATATCCGCTTCATCGTCCACGGCCCCGAGGCCGAGCTGACGCGCCTGATCGCCAAGAAGCGCGGGCTGGCCGAACGCTGCGAGATCCGCGATGCCGCTGGCGTTGTCACCATGAATGACAAGCCCGGTCAGGTGATCCGCAATGCGCAGGGCACCTCGATGCTGTCGGCAATCGATTCGGTGCGCGCGGGCGATGCCTCGGTGGCGGTGTCTTGCGGCAACACCGGTGCGCTGATGGCGCTGTCGATGCTGCGTCTGCGCAAGCTGCCCGGCGTGAACCGCCCGGCGATCGCCTGCCTCTGGCCCTCGCGCAATCCGCAGGGCTTCAATGTCATGCTGGATTGCGGCGCCGATATCCGCGCCGATGCGCCCGATCTGCTGCAATATGCGCTGATGGGGGCGGCCTATGCGCGCAACGGTCTGGGGCTGAAGCGCCCGCGTCTCGGCCTGCTGAATGTCGGCACTGAAGAACACAAGGGCCGCTCGGAACTGCGTCAGGCCCATGATCTGATCGCGGCCGCGCAGGATACCGGGAATTTCGACTATATCGGCTTCGTCGAGGGCGGAGACCTGCTTTCCGCGCGCGCCGATGTGATCGTGACCGACGGGTTTACCGGCAATGTGGCGCTGAAAACCGGCGAGGGCACGGCCAAGCTGGTCGGCGACTTCCTGCGCGAGGCGTTCAACAATTCCTTCATGTCGAAGATTGCGGCCAGGCTGGCGCTGACCTCGCTCAAGCGGCTGCAAAAGCGGATCGACCCGCGCCGGGTGAATGGCGGCGTGTTTCTGGGGCTGA
>JAUNTV010000287.1 GCA_030538515.1 Paracoccus sp. (in: a-proteobacteria) | reverse complement strand
CGCAAGCCGAGCATTGGCAAACCTCACACCATTGCGAAGCCTCACGTCACCGACAAATCCCCGCTCCGCGCCGCCCAGACGGCGCGGGTCCCTGCCCGGCCACATCCGCCCTGACCATCTTCGCCCCTAATAGATGTAACGGATCTGTTCACTCCAATAGCGTTCGATGCGTCGCCACTGCCTGTCCACGCGTTCCAGCGGCGGATCGTCCAGCACGCCCGACATGGCCAGATCCTGCGCATGGCGGGCGAAAAGCTGGCCAAGCTGGTCGCGCACTTCCTGCCCCGCGTCGCTCAGCCGCACCCGGACCGAGCGGCGGTCCTGATCGCTGCGTTCATGATGAACATACCCCATCCCCACCAGCTTCTTCAGGTTATAGGACACGTTCGAGCCCTGATAGATGCCCCGGCTGCGCAATTCGCCCGCCGTCACCTCGGCCGCGCCGAGATTATACAGCAACAGCGCCTGCACCGGCGTCAGATCGACCCGCCCGATACGTTCGAAATCATCCTTGATCAGATCGAGCATCAGCCGATGCAGCCGATCGATCAGTTGCAGGCAGCGAAAATACGCCTCAACCCTGGTCGATTCGGTTTCGTCATCAAATCTTGGCGCAACAGCCTGCATCATCATCATCCCCATGCTTATCAGGGAAGATGGCGCAGAAAGCCGAATCTTCGGTTAATCCGGCCGGATTTTCTGCGGCATATTCTTAAAATGCTCGTTATTTTCCGAAAATCGCCCGAAGGCGGCGCGGGCGATCAGATCCAGAATCGCGGCGATTGCGGGCGGGCCGTCGCTGTGGCCGCCCGCGCGCGCCATGATCCAGCGATAAAGATCCTGATCGTTTTCGGCCAGCACCTGTTCGTAATCGTTCAGCAGATCGGGGGAAAGGCCCGCCAGCGCATGATCCGCGAACGGGCCGAGAATCAGGTCCATCTCTTTCATGCCGCGTCGCCAGCTGCGCATTCTCAGCCGCTTCAGCCTGATCTCATCGCTTTCCATATCCGCCTCGCTTGTCGCCTGCCGGCGCGCAGCCTATGAAAGTTCCAGCGCAAAACCAAGGAGCAGGCCATGGGCTTTCTGTCTGACGCCATCAACCGCATCAAGCCCTCGCCCACGGTGGCGATGACGGGCCGTGTGGCCGATCTGCGCGCCGAGGGTCGCGATATCATCGGCCTTTCCGCCGGAGAGCCCGATTTCGACACGCCCGAAAACATCCGTCAGGCCGCCAAACGTGCCATCGACGCGGGCCAGACACGCTATACGGCGGTGGACGGGATGGCGGCGCTGAAACGCGCGATTGCCACGAAATTCGCGCGTGAGAACGGGCTGGATTACACCGAATCGCAGATCACCGTCGCATCGGGGGGCAAGCAGGTCCTGTTCAATGCGCTGCTGGCCACGCTGAACCCCGGCGATGAGGTCATCATCCCCGCGCCCTATTGGGTCAGCTATCCCGATATCGTGGCCCTTGCCGGTGGTGTGCCGGTGATCCTGCCCTGCCCTGCCGATCAGGGCTTCAAGCCCGACGCGCAGGCGCTGCGCAAAGCCATTACGCCGCGCACGAAATGGGTTATCCTGAACTCTCCGTCCAACCCCACGGGGGCCGCGATTTCCGGCGATGAGATGCGCGCGCTGACCGATGTGCTGCTGGATTTCCCGCAGGTCTGGGTGCTGGCGGATGACATTTACGAACATCTGGTCTTTGACGGCTTCCGCTTCGTCACCCCCGCCCAGATCGAGCCGCGCCTGAAGGATCGCACGCTGACCATGAACGGGGTCAGCAAGGCCTATGCGATGACAGGCTGGCGCATCGGCTACGGGGCCGGGCCAGAGATGCTGATCCGGGCGATGGGCAAGCTGCAATCGCAATCGACATCCAACCCCTGCACGATCAGCCAATATGCCGCGCTTGAGGCGCTGGAGGGTCCGCAGGATTATATCGCGACCTCGCGCGCCGCCTTCCTGCGCCGGCGCGATCTGGTCGTGGCCGGGCTGAACGCCTGCCCCGGCATAAGCTGCGCGGTGCCGCAGGGGGCTTTCTATGTCTACCCCTCGATCGCGGGGCTGATCGGCAAGACCTCGGGCGGGGGTGTGCTGCTGAGCGATGACGAGCGTTTCGCGAACGCGCTTCTGGACGAAACCGGCGTCGCCATCGTCTTTGGCGCGGCCTTCGGTCTCAGCCCGCATTTCCGGGTCAGCTATGCCGCCTCGGACGCGGTGCTGACCGAGGCGGTATCCCGCATCAAGACCTTCTGCGAGGCCTGCCGCTGACCGACGCGGCGGGCTTTCTCTTTGTTTCAGGGGCGGCTCCAGACGTGCCAGAGCGCATCGGCGGCTGGTGTCGTGAGTGTCCTGGCAAGGAAGAGGCCGCCGTCTGAATCTAAAAGCGCCAGTCGGGGCCGGGCGCGTCGGGGTGGCGGCTGTGATCGAAGCTGCGCCCGCTGTGGCGCGCCCTGTTGGCACCGCCCCCCAGCCCGAGATCGCGGCGCAGGTTGTCGGGAATGGCCCTGATCCCGACCCGTTCGGCGGCGCGGCTGTGACGGCTTTCCTGCCATTGGGCAAGGCGCAGCAGCACGCGCGCCAGCGGCGATTGAAAGGCACCCATGGCGGGCACGGTCTTGCTGATCGCGGTCATCGTCTCTGCTCCTTTGCATGGTGGCGCGTTTCATCCCCCCTCATAAAGCAGGCTTGTGCTTCAGAAGGTGTCGGAACGGGCGTGGCATCCGGTTTTCTGGCCGGGGCGACAAATCCGCTTGGATTGCACTATCCCCGTGCCATAAGAATGCCGCATGACCGGGCCGATGACCAACAAAACGCCCGCAGGTCAGCATAAGGAGGGCTTATGTCCTTGCCGCCCCTTTCCGCGCTGCGCGTCTTTGATGCGGCCAGCCGCCAGCTCAGCTTCACGCGGGCTGCGGATACGCTTGGCATGACCCAGGCCGCCGTCAGCTATCAGATCAGGCTGCTCGAGGAACGCCTTGGCGCGCCCCTGTTCCTGCGCAAGCCCAAGGGGCTGGAACTGACCGCGCTTGGCCTGCGCCTTGCCGGCCCCACCGCCGAGGCTTTCGATCTGCTGCGCGAGACCTTCTCGGCGCGGACGGACCTGCCCGAAACCATGTCGATTTCCACCATCACCACCATTGCCAGCAACTGGCTGGCGCATCGGTTGGGGCGGTTCCAGCTTGACCACCCCGAACTGGCCGTGCGGCTGGACAGCAATGACCAGGTTCTGGATTTCGCCCGAGAAGAGGTGGACGTGGCGCTGCGCTACGGCAATGGCGACTGGAAGGGGCTTGTCTGCCTTGAGCTTTTCCCGTCGGAACTGACGCCGATCATCGCCCCTTCGCTTCTGGCGCGGCATGGCCCTGTCACCTGCCCCGCCGATGTGGTGCCGCTGCCATGGCTGAACAACACGCATCGCGGGTGGGCGGGCTGGCTGGCGATGAACGATCTGCCCCAGAAGCATTGCGCGGCCCCCCGCCGGATCGAATTCGACGCGCAGGCGCAGCTTGGCCGGGCCGCGCTGGCGGGCGAGGGCGTGGCCCTGCTGAACCCGCGTTTCTTCCGCTTCGAACTGGCGACCGGCGCGCTGATCCAGCTTTTCCCGGCCTGCTGGCCGACCGGGAAAAGCTATTGGCTGGTCTATCCCCATGCGCGCCGCAACCGCCCGGCAATCAAGGCGTTCCAGCGTTTCCTGATGGCCGAGATCACCGCCGAGAATGCCGCCATGAACCTGCCGGGACCACAGCAGACCGCAGCCCCGGCAGAAGGCGGTTAGGCTGCGGACTCATAAAACCTGATCCAGATGCGCGATGATGCCATCAGGACAG
>JAUNTV010000286.1 GCA_030538515.1 Paracoccus sp. (in: a-proteobacteria) | reverse complement strand
AAACAGCATTCGTTTCAATGCGCTGACCACCATCGGGCAGGCATCCGGACACAGACAGAGATTACGTAAAGGTCAACCATAACGCAGCACAGAGACGCCAAAACGCGACCCCCGAAATGCGTCAGTGAGTGAACTTCATCGCCTTTCACGCGACTATATCAATACTGCATCAATATAGCAAAGTTAATTTGCGTCACATCTGTCTTTTTTTGCCGGTATGGTTTTGGCCGTGCTGGAATTCAGGCGGCGCGTTCAGGAAATGGCGTTGGCAAAGCCCGGCAACATGGTAAGAAATCCACTCGGGCTGTTGCTGCCTCATTGGCCTCTTCAAGGGGGGGTGCCTTGGAAATCTATGCGATCACGCCGGTTTTCGCGCTGATCCTGCTGATTGCGGCGGCGGGCGGATCGCGGGGGCTGCTGATTCTGGTGGCCGCGATGGTCCCCTTTGGCATGCTGGCGGTGATCGGGCTGCCCGCCGTCGGGGGGCTGTCGCTTCTGGCGGTGAACATGGCGGCGGCGGCCCTGGTGGGCGGGCGCGGGCTGGTGCTTGTCAGCCGGATCGTCGCGCGCCGTCCCATCCACCTTGACGGGGCCAGCATCGCGCTGATCTGCTTTGCGCTTTACGCGGTGTTCTCGGCCACGGTTCTGGTGCGGCTTTTCGCGGGCGAGATCATGGTTTTCCCGCTGGCACGCGATGTCGCGGGCACCCGTGTCAGCACCTTTTTCGCATGGGGCAAGACATGGCTCGGCCCCAGCAACGCCAATATCTCGCAGACCTTCTATGTGCTGCTTGCCTGCGCCTTCTTCCTTGCCGCGCGCGATGCGCTGCGCCAGTGGGGGCCGGATTTCGGGGCGCGCTGCATGGCGCTGGCGGCGGGGGTGAATATCGCGCTTGGCCTGATGGACCTGATGGCGATGGATGCGCTGCTGGATCTGGTGCGCACGGCGAATTATTCGCTGATCAATGCCGCGACCGTGCAGGGCATCCCCCGCGTCATCGGCGGCTATTCCGAGGCGGCGGGCTTCGGCGCGGCCAGTGCCCTGTTCTTCGCCTTCTTCGCGCCTGGCTGGCTGGAAACCGGGCGCGGGCGCGACGGGCTGCTGGCGCTTGGCAACGGGGCTTTCGCGCTTCTGGCGCTGTCCTCGACGGGGGTGATCGCCATGGCGGTGATCTGCGCGCTGCTGCTGCCGCGCCTGATCGCGCCCTTGCGCGGGGGGCTGGGGCGCGGGCAGATGCTGGGGCTGGCGCTGATGCTGGCGCTTGGGGGACTGGCGCTGGCGGGGCTGCTGATCCTGACGCCCGCGCCCGAGATGATCGCCTCGGTCATCGGGGATCTGATCGTGAACAAGTCGCAAAGCGCCTCGGGGATGGAGCGGACGGCCTGGGCGATGGGCGGGCTGGAGACGCTGCGCGACACATGGGGCCTGGGCGCGGGCACCGGATCGCTGCGCTCGAACGGGCTGGCCTTCGTGCTGCTTGGCAGCATGGGCGTGATCGGCACGGGCGCCTTTCTGGCCTTTCTGGTGCTGGCTTTTACCGGGCGGCCCGCGCCTGCCCATCGGGTGGTCATGGCGCAGGCGCGCCTTGGCGCGGTGGCGGTGCTGGTGACGATGCTTCTGGCCGCGACCATCCCCGATCCGGGCATCCCGCTTGTCTTTCTGGCCGCCATCGCCCTTGCCGCGCGCGATCCCCGGCCGGCACCCCGCACGCTTCCCTTTCCGACAGCACAAAGGACAGCCCCATGAAGATCACCGTGGCGATCGCGACGACCGGCAGGCCCGCCATGCTGGGCGAGGCGCTGCGCGATCTGGCGCGCCAGACCCGCCTGCCAGACCGCATGATCGTCTCGGCCGCGGTCGCCGAGGATGTCATCGCCGCCGATCTCACCTCGGGGCCGGTCCCGGTCGAGCTGATCTTCGGGCGGCGCGGCACCACCGTGCAGCGCAATGCGGTTCTGGATGCGCTTGAGAATGAGGATATCGTCCTTTTTCTGGATGATGATTTCATGATGGGCGCGGATTTTCTGGCCGGAATGGATCGCCTGTTCCGCGACCACCCCGAAATCAGCGTGGCGACCGGCCATGTGCTGGCCGATGGCATCAAGACCGCCGGCATCACCGCCCCCGAAGCCCTGTCGCTTCTGGCCGGTCATGCCGCGCGTCCCCTGCCCCATGACGACCGGCTGATCCCGGTCAATAATGGTTACGGCTGCAATATGGCCTTCCGATGCGCCCCGATCCGTGATCACAAGCTGCGCTTCGACGAGAACCTGCCGCTTTACGCATGGCTTGAGGATGTGGATTTCTCGCGCAAGGTGGCCCGCTACGGAACCTGCGTCCAGGCCATGGCGCTTTACGGCGTGCATCTGGGCATCAAGGGCGGGCGGACAAGCGGGATCAGGCTTGGCTATTCGCAGATCGCCAACCCGGTCTATCTGCTGGCACAGGGCACCATGACACGCGGCCATGTCTGCCGGATGATCGCGCGCAACCTGTCCGCCAATGCCGCGAAATCGCTGCGCCCCGAACCATGGGTAGACCGGCGCGGGCGGCTGAGGGGCAATTTCCTGGCGCTTGCCGATCTGATCCGGGGCCGGATCGCGCCGGGCAATGTCATGAAGATCGGGCCGAATGCAGGGCGGGGGCCGGATGTCCGGCGCTGATCATATCGTCATCATCAATGATTTCTCCTCGACCGAGGGGGGGGCGGGCTATCTGGCCGCATCCCTTGCCGGGGGGCTGGCGGCAAGGGGCCGGCGCGTCAGCCTCATCACCGGTGACGCCGCTCAAAGCCCGCCGCCCGGCGTCGCGGTGACGGGTCTTGGCAGCCAGCGCCTGCTGGACGGGGGGGCGGGGCGCGCGGCGCTGCGCGGGCTGTGGAACCGTCAGGCGCTGGCGGGGCTGGCGGACTGGATCGGCGCGCATGACCGGCCCGGCACCGTCTATCACCTGCATAACTGGTCGAATATCCTCTCGCCCGGGGTGTTCCGGGTGCTGGCCCCCGTTTCGGACCGGCTGGCCATTCACGCCCATGACTTCTTTCTGGCCTGCCCGAACGGCACCTATCTGGATTATCCGCGCGCGGCGATCTGCCCGCGAACACCGCTGTCGCCTGCCTGCATCGCCACCCAATGCGACAAGCGCGCCTATGGTCACAAGCTTTGGCGGGTGGCGCGCCACGGGGTGCTGGCGCGCGCGCTGCGCCCGCATCTGCCCCGCGCGCGTTTCGTGATGATCCACGAGGCGATGCGCCCCTGGCTCAACCGCCGCATCGCGCCCGCCCGTCTGATCACCATCCGCAACCCCGTCACCCCTTTCGGCGCGCAGGTGCCCGCGCCCGAGACCCGGCAGGGCATCGCCCATATCGGTCAGGTGCAGCGCCTCAAGGGGGTGTTCGAACTGGCCGAGGCAGGCCGCCAGCTTGGCCGCAGCATCGATTTCTTCGGCAGCGGCGAGGATCTGGCGACGCTCAGCGCCGCCTATCCCGAACATCGCTGGCATGGTCACAGGCCGCGCGCGGAAATCGCCCGGCATCTGGCGGGGATGCGCGCCGTGGTGGTGGCCAGCCAAAGCCCCGAGCCCTTCTGCCTGGCCGCCTTCGAAAGCGTGGCGACGGGGCTGCCGCTGATCCTGTCCGATGCCATTCTGGCCGCGCCTGAACTCAGCGCCAGCGGTGCCGCCCTGCCCTTCGCCGCAGGTGATACGCAGGCACTGAAGCGCGCGCTGGCGCAGGTTTTCGACGATGACGCGGGCGTGGCGCGGATGGCGGCGGCGGCGCGGGCGGCGGGGCCGGGGCTGGCGCAGGGGATGGATGAATGGGTCGCGGCGCATGACCGGCTTTACGCCGATATGCTGAACCGCCCGGACCGCGAAAGGATGGTATCGTGATCTCTCGCCGTGACATGCTTCATATGGCCGCGCTGG
>JAUNTV010000285.1 GCA_030538515.1 Paracoccus sp. (in: a-proteobacteria) | reverse complement strand
CAGGAATTCGGTGATGCCTTCGATAATACCGAAGAGCACGTCGTTCAGATAAGGCAAGGAATCATCCTTTGCTGAGGTCAGCTTTTGCGCATGTTCCGGGCCGAGGCCGTCATATCGGCATATTGCCCGCCCTGCCGGAAACGCCACAGATATTCGTCGATGACCGCGCCGGGCGGTGCCGGCTGGATGCCCAGATCGGCAAAGCCCCGCGCGCCGTCGCTGACGATATTGTCATGGGCCAGAAGCCGGACCTGATCGCGCGTCAGGATGCGGTTGGTAAACAGCCCCCCCGTCAGCATCGAGCCGAAATCCAGCAGCCCCGCATTGATCCGCGCCAGCCAGAAGGGCAGGTCCACCACCATCCGCCGCCGACGGGTCGATGCCAGCACCTGTGCCGCGATCTCGCGCATGCTCAGCACCTCGGGGCCGCCAAGTTCGTAGATGCCGGGCGCGACGTTTTCATCCGTGACGGCGATGGCGGCGGCTTCGGCCACGTCATCGACATGGGCGGGCTGCATCTTCGTCTTGCCACCGGTGATCATCATGAACGGGCCGAAGCTGGGGCTGGAGGCCAGAAGCTCGTAGACCCCGCCTTCCGCCCCGAACAGGACCGAGGGGCGAAGGATCACCGCATCGGGGCGTGCGGCCAGAACGGCAGCTTCGCCTTCGGCCTTGGTGCGGGCATAGATGCTGGCCGATTGCGCGCTGACCCCAAGGGCCGAGACATGCAGAACGCGCCCCACCCCCATCTCGGACGAAAGCCGCGCGACACGGGCGGCACCATCGACATGGACGGGCGCGAAGCGGTTCCTGCCCTCATTGACCATGATGCCCACGCAATTGATCACCGCATCGGCATCCGACATGGCCGCGCGCACCGACTGGTCATCGCGGATATTGCAGGGCACCGGCTCGACCTGGCCGACAGCGCCATAGGTGCGCACGAAAAGCGCCTCACCCGGACGGCGGACGGCGACGCGGACGCGCCAGCCAAGCCGGGCCATGCGGCGCGCGATCTGGCGGCCAAGAAACCCGGAACCGCCATAAATCGTGACGATCTTCGACATGCGCTGCCCCCTTCTTCGTGGCGTCGTTCCTGCTGATAGCGCGCCGGGCCGGGCCGGGCAAGCCATGGGTGCCGGCCAGATGACGGGGCTTGAGGAAGTTTTTGCAAAATCGACGTTGACACCCCCTTCCGGGGGGGCTAATCACCCGCCTCACGACACCTGCCCAGGTGGCGGAATTGGTAGACGCGCACGGTTCAGGTCCGTGTGCCGCAAGGCGTGGAAGTTCGAGTCTTCTCCTGGGCACCAAAGTCAAGTAGAAAACCCCAAGGATCGCAAGATTCTTGGGGTTTCTTCTTTGTTGGCGCCGATTTTGCCACACAGTTTGCCCCACAGAGGGCGTTTTCGGCCCTCTGGATGTGCGGCACTCTATCGGCGGCACATCTGCCACGTCCTACCTAATACGATAAGAATGATGCTGGATCGCGCGGATTCGTCGCATTTTACCGATAACGATAAAATCTCTTGATTTTGGCATGATAACGTCTATTTTTACCGAAAAAGGTAAGGTGAGACGATGCCGGATGAAACACGCATATTCCTGACGGATGTCGGAAGCCGCATTCGTCAAGCGCGCACTGCTCAGCAAGCAAGCCTTGAGCAAATGGCACTCCTGACAGGGATCAGCGCCCCGGCACTGTCCTTGATCGAGAACGGGAAGCGCGATCCGAGACTAACCACGCTCGCCAAAATCGCCGATGCCTTGCGGGTGCCGCTAGGCGAACTGGTCGAGGCTCGCCCCGCAGATGAGACGGTCGGATCACCGAAGTCTGATGGCGGTTATGATCTGGGGGATTACGAGTGAGCGCCACAGTCCCCGTCTGGTTTGACCGATTCGAAGTCGGGCAGATCGACGTTGCCGCGGATGGGGCGCTGCCGCTGAGATATGACGAGCGCTGGCGAAGCACACCCGGCGCCTTTCCCATCTCTGTCACCATGCCGCTTCGCGCCGAACCCTATGGAACGGACACCGTGTCGCCATGGCTGGCCAACCTGCTGCCGGAAGAAGCGCAACTTCATGTCCTGACGCGCTCGCTGGGGCTGGACCAAGGCGATACACTGGCCATTCTGAAACAGATCGGCGGCGACACCGCAGGCGCGCTGTCATTTGGCGAGCCATCCGATCCCGACCGCTGGTCCTACACGCCGCTGACCGAGCTTTATGGCACCGACGATCCGCAGATCGCGTTAGAATGCCATTTCGACGATTTGGAAAACCGCCCCTTTCTGGTTGGCGAAGAGGGGGTGCGCCAATCCCTTGCGGGTGGGCAGAAAAAATCCGCGCTTGCCGTCCTTGGCCCTGATGGGGCGCCGATGCTGCGTCTGCCGGTCGCTGGTGACGTGCTTGCGGTGCCAAAAGGCGGCGCGCCATCGACGCTGATCGTGAAACCCGACAATCCGCGCCTGCCTGGCATCACCGAAAACGAGGTCTGGTGCCTGCGCATGGCGCAAGCCATCGGGATCGACACCGCACAAGCCACCATCCTTGAGTCGGCAGGACGCACGGCCATCGGCGTATTGAGATATGACCGGCGGATTGGGCGAAATGGCGGTATACAGCGCCTCCATCAGGAAGATTTCGCTCAAGCCAACGGTTTGCCACCGGGTCGCAAATACGAACGCGGGACACTGCCGGGTCTTGATCTGAAAACGCTTTTGCAGACAGGGCGGCATGTCAGCATGGGTGATGCGCTGGCTCTGCTGGATCAGGTGATCTTCAATATTCTGGTGGCCAATACGGACGCCCATGCGAAAAATTATTCACTGATCTTTCCGGTTGCCGCTACGCCTCGCTTGGCGCCGCTTTATGACGTGTCGTCCGTGCTGTCATGGCCCCATGTCGTTCAATTCTACGCCCAGAACATTGCCGGCAAAAAGCGCAGGCCGGACGGCATCGCCGGAAGACATCTGGAAGTGATCGCCCGCGAAATAGGGTATAGGCCGACCGACGTAAAAGGCCGGGTGCAGCAGATGGTGGATGCCATGGTGGCCAATAGGGTTGAGGTTACGAAAGCAGTAACCTCCATTCCGGGCGCAAGTGAGGGGTATGTGTTAGAGACTGCCCGAGAGGTCGAAAATAATGCGCTACGGTTGGTCGGGCGGCTATAGGGAGTTTTGCTCGCCGGTCGGATGGCGCTGCTTCTGGAGTGCATCGCTAGAAGGTTGATGAATAAGGCTCGGCGATATGGTTGAGGTGAAGCTAACCGCCCTCAAGATAATACCCCCGCTAATAGCGGGGGTATTATGATGGGCTATTGCTGCCCCATCTGATAAAGCGCGATCTGCAGGCCCCGTATCGCGGCCCTGAGATGCGCTTCGCAATAGATGAGCAGCAGACCCGTTGCAGAGGTCGCCAACTCCACGCCATACGGGTTATCGTATTTCGACTGCCGGCGTTTCGGCATTGTCAGTGCCTCCAGCGCGATCCGGCACCGAACCGGGCCGAGCAGGTCGCGACAGGCGCTTAGCCGCGCAGCGTCCTCAGCATCAGGGTCCATCATGTCCGCATAGGTTGAGATACCGGGGGCAAAAATCGGCGCCTCGGCATGTGTCTGGAACCGGATCAGACGAAGAATTCGGCCTGCCTCCCGGACATGGCGGCGTGCTGATGCGAGAATTTTCGGGACAGCGATGTGCTGATGCATCATGCGGCCCTCCGGGCGTTCAGCGGCTGTACGCGCCGGAGCGCGGCGATCGCACAGTCGAGGGATTCGGCGCATCGACGCGCGTTGTCTGCCCTTGGGTCCTCAGGATGAACGGCCATAAACCGATCCGCTTCGGCGCTACCAAGATCGTCGGCATAGTGCAGGTTCAGAAGCCGCGACAACTCCGCGAGATCCGGCAGTAGAACCGATAAATC
>JAUNTV010000284.1 GCA_030538515.1 Paracoccus sp. (in: a-proteobacteria) | reverse complement strand
AGGCCGCCATTCCAGATCAAATTGGCCTCGCCGTTCGAGATACGGACCTCGCCAATGTGCCACGCATCAAGCGGCGTATTGACGCGGATAGATGGTCCAGATCCACTGAAGTAATACCGCCAATCCAGAGCCGTTGGGCTGCGCTCGGTGTAGTAAATGCCGCCGGTCCCGCCCGCGCCGAGTGCCACGAACTTGTTACTGTTCGCGCCCGTGACCGTTGGCTTGATCGCAACCAGAAAGTGGACGCCGGATATATCTGGCGCGGCGGCGAAGGTCAGGGCTTTGCCGCCTGCAAAATGCGCAGCACCATCCAGCAGCGTCGGCCCGGTCGCCCCAGACAGGTTAAACGCAGCACCGGCCCCGCCGCGATTGGTCAGGGCGGTGATAGTGCTGCCGCTCATGGCGCGGTCACTGGCCTCCCAGAAACGCAGATCCATCGGAGCCTGCCCTGCACCGATGCCGTAATACTGCGCCAGCGGATCGGCGGGCGGCCCCGGATCAGGCGGCGTGGCGCGGACAGACCGCCGCCGCCCGCCGGGCAGTCGCATATCGTCAAGCCCGAGGTGCATCAGGAGACAGCCTCCATTACGGCGATGCCGCCGGGCGTCGTGTTGGGACGAATATACGCCTGCTGTCCTGCCCGCAGGCGGATGATCCGACCGGGCGGCAGGATCTGACCAAGCGTCATGGCCGGGTCGGCTTTGACCGTAAACCTGATCGAATGCAACTGGCATTGAACCGTTACTTCTTCATCGGGAACCGGCAGAGCTTTCCATGCGGCATTAGCTGCGAATGTATCGGGGAAATCTGTCATGGTCGTTCACCTTGCTTTACTGAAGCAGGGCGCACGTCCTATGCGTCCAGATATGGGGAGAAGATAGCCGAGGCCGAAGCCTCGCGCTACGGTCAATTGTATAGGCCCGGCGCCCTGATTATGGAGGGCGCCGGGCCAGATCAGGCGATCAGCGTTGCTGATGGATGGATCAGCTTCGCAAGCGCAGACAGGCCCTTGGCGGTGACGCGAACCTGTTCCGTGATCTTCTCGCTGCCATCAGAGCGCAGCACGGTTGTCGTCTTGTGCTCCAGCAGGCCTTGATTGCACCTCGGCTGATAGCCGAGCCATGTGCTGCTGTTCGGGCGCTTGTAGATCCAGACATTATGCGACAGCCAGTCGAACAGGTCTTTCGGTCGCACCCCAAGGTTCTTCGCGGCCTCGGTGACGTTCAGGCTGCCATCGGCCTTGGTCAACCGCTCATGCGCTGCAACATCTTCGCGCATGGCCTCGATCTCGACAGATTGCGCCCTGATTGTCGCGTCGGCCTCGATCAGCGCCGCCGCCATCAACTGCGGCCCGGAAAGCATGGCGGGCTTAGGAGCCTGCGCTTCCAGTTCCTCAAGACGCTTCACCACCTTGTAGCGCAAATCCGCGCGGTAGCCGGTGATGAGCGTAACCGTCAGGTCTTTGGGAAGACGGTATTCTTTGAGGGTCCGTCCAGTGCTGTCAGTATAGCTGGACAGAAAATCACTCGCCCCAAATTTGGGGTCAGCAATATCTTGTAGCATCTTCTCGATGTCACGCAAAACATGGTCATGCCGCTTCTCGCACAGATCAGCGATCTCGCGCGACGACATGGTGGGGATTTGCGAATTGGCCGCGATGATATTCATGCTGCAACCCCCATCACACCCGCTTCCATGCCCGCCATGGCATAGGCGCAGCGAGCCAGCGCAACCTGATGCGGGTTCATGCTCATGTCGCCGCCATCGTCAGCGAAGATGATCTTGAACACGAGGTCTTCCATTGTCTGCGGCACATAGTTCTCCGCATACTGTTCGATCTCCTGAAGCTGGACCCAAAGCAGGTTTTCAGCCACATCGCAGCCGTCAGGAAGGCTGTCATATGCCGCCCTCACGCGCTGCCATTGGTCGTAAAGCGCCCGCAAGGAGCTGTTCCATCCTCGCCCCTCAAAGACGCCATTGAATTCTCTCGGGTTAGCTGGCATGGTCATCGTCAGAACCTTTCTGTCAGTTGGGTTTTGCGAAGCCGTTGGGATGGCCGTCCCGGCGGCTTCATTCGTTTCAGGGCTCTCGCGCATTTTCGTCTCCGTATTCGCCACGAGCATCACCGCCCGTGGACTGGAAATAGCATCTGCGGCTGTAGATTGTAGGACTGTACTCGGGGGTATCCGTAGGGGTTGCGGAAACACCTTCCTTAGACCTCTGCATCGAGGCTCACCCCCTTGATCCGCATCGCGGTTTCGATATCTGCGAGGATTTCCGCGTTCATCGACCGATGATTCTTTGCGGCCTCCGCCTTGATCGCATCACGCCAGCCGACCGGCAGGCGGATGATAAAGCGATCGGCAAGTGTGCTGGGATAATAGTTCATGTCTTCCTCTATGGTTGCTACTCGCACCCATCTAACATCAAAATAGAATAGGTGCAAGTCGCACTCATTGTATTTTTGGGTGCAAGTTGGCACCACGGCAGCATGACTGACGATGATTCCAAATTTCCGAGCGAACTGGCCGACCGTTTTCAGGTTAGGATGCCTGCCGGGATGCGCGACAGGATCAAGGCTGCCGCCGAGGCGAACAACCGCTCCATGAACGCCGAGATCGTGGCCACTCTGGAGGAAAAATACCCGGCGCCAGTTCAATCGCGCATAGACAGGCTTCTGGCGCTTGCGCAGCAGTTGGAAAATTTGGCGAAACGGCGCGAGGCCGCGACAAGTGAAGAAGAAAAGAGCAATATCCTAGACGAGTTCATCGAATTGAGCGCGAAGCTTTCCGACCCAAGAGAGATCCCAAATTGAGAAAAATTTTTGCGCCTTGCGCCGGGCTATGTCTTGCGCTGGTATCGGCCACGCAGGCATCGGCCCAAATAATCGACTGCGCCGAATGGCAGGAAATGGCAACATTCACCATGCAGATGAGGCAAACCGGCGTTCCGATTTACGAGGTCTTCGATACCGCGAGAAAAACGCAGGAAGACACCGGGATGCCGGAAGGCTATCGAAAACTAATGGATAGGATGATCCTGAATGCCTACAACCGACCCTTGGAGCGAACCGAGAGGGGCGCAGATGTCGCAGCTATCGAGTTTGGCGAAGAATTATACGGGGTATGTGTGTCGACCCGCAGCCGATAGGATTTCCACCGGCTGCGGTCAGATCAATTGTATAGGGCCGGTGCCCTTTCCGCGCGAATCCGGTCATTCAGCTTTGCGTTCAGGGTCACGCCGAACTCGTTTCGCTGTGATGCGCGCTGGCGTGATTTTATCGACTGGCGGATACTGTCGGTCGTGATCGGGTATTCCGGCCATTTCGCATTGAACGCGCGCAGCTTGTCGACCGCGTTTGGCGGGATCGGCCCTCCATTCCTGATAGCGTCACCAATCTCGCGCAGAATGCCCTTTCGGGTATCCAGCGCATCCTTCTCATGCCGTTTCAGGCGGTTGTTGATGTTATACCGCTCCGCGATCTTCGCCGGCGTAAACCCGGATGCCTGCATCAGCGCCTGATAGGGGTTCACGCTCTCGATGATCGGATCGCCGCCATAGGTGGTGACGCCCTCGCTGATGTAGCGGCCGGATTTCAGCACATTGCCGGCCCAGATGGGAACCATCTTTTCCATGCCGCGCATGTATTTGCCGTCCGATACCATCGACAGGCCGGCCAGCATGTTGCCGGCGATACCGATGCCCGGCCCAAGCGCCTGTTCGGTATAATGCGCCCACAAATCCTTGCCTTCGACTTCTTGCAGCGGCGATCTGAACCACAGATCGGGCATGCCGATCCGGTCGGTCAGCGCCAGCCCGGTTACTTGGCCGGGGACGCCGTTCAGTGCGAGACCCATGGTCCAGTTCCATGCGGCTACACCCGGCCCGTCACCCTCGATCAGAAGGGCATCTTGCAGCCATTCATCAACGTCATCATCGTCGGCCCCGAAT
>JAUNTV010000283.1 GCA_030538515.1 Paracoccus sp. (in: a-proteobacteria) | reverse complement strand
GGCGGGCGGATCGGGCAGCCGCGTTTCGTCATAGATGAAGGCCAGTTCCGACCAGTTGAAGGGCAGGAAGATCGGATCGTCCCAGCCGATCGGCATGGTCAGTTCGGATGTGTCCTGATGATGCGGCGCGAACAGCCCGCTTTCGCGCGCGCGCAGCATCTGATCCATGCTCAGCCCGATGACCGCATCGGCCTTGCTGCCCGCGCCTTCCAGCAGGATGCGCGGCAGCACGTCGCCGGTCACGAACACCAGGTCGCAATCACAGATCGCTTCGAAGCCGGCCTCGATCTTCGGGCCCGGCCCCCAGTCCGAGGCGAAGTAATCCGGCGCATAGACGGTAAGTTCAGGGCCGGCCGCAAGGGCGGGTGTGGCGCTTGCCAGAAGCGCGAGAATGGCGTTTCGCATCGCTTTTCTTCCTTTTCATCATGTTTCGGAAAGAAAGGGCGACATGGCCTTCCCTCCGCCGGGGCTAACCGGATCAGGTTCTGCGGGTCCGCGTGATGCGTCTCAGCCCAAAAGGCCCCCCGAGGCCATGCCAGCATGGGCAAAGCCGCAAGGATAGGCAAGCGAATGTTGCGCCCGCCTTGCCGGGCGGCGCGGGGGCCGCTAGTCAAGGCCGAAAGGAGTCGCGTCATGAGCCTGAACAGCTTCGGCCATCTGTTCCGTGTCACCACCTGGGGCGAAAGCCACGGGCCGGCGCTTGGCGCGGTGGTGGATGGCTGCCCGCCCGGTGTTCCGCTGGACGAGGACTGGATACAGCCCTTCATGGACCGCCGCCGTCCCGGCACATCAAGACATACCACGCAGCGCCGGGAAGAAGACCGCGTGCGCATCCTGTCGGGCGTGTTCGAGGGGCGCACGACCGGCACGCCGATCATGCTGATGATCGAGAATACCGATCAGCGTTCGAAGGATTACGGCGAGATTGCGCGCGCCTTCCGGCCCGGCCATGCCGATATCACCTATCATCAGAAATACGGGCTGCGCGATTATCGCGGGGGCGGGCGCTCATCCGCGCGGGAAACGGCGGCGCGTGTGGCCGCTGGCGCGGTGGCGCATGCGGTGCTGCGCGATCTGGTGCCGTCGGTCGATATCACGGGCTATATGGTGCAGATGGGCGCGCTGCACCTGAAACGCGCGCGCTTCGATGCGGATGCGATCCGCGCCAATCCCTTCTTTCTGCCCGATGCCGCCGCCGTCCCGGAATGGGAAGATTACCTGAGCGCGATCCGCAAGGATCACAACAGCGTCGGCGCGGCCATCGAGGTGCTGATCCGGGGCTGCCCGCCCGGTCTTGGCGCGCCCGTCTATGGCAAGCTGGACACCGATCTTGCCGCCGCGATGATGTCGATCAACGCCGTCAAGGGCGTCGAGATCGGCGAGGGCATGGCAGCCGCCGCCCTGACCGGCGTGGACAATGCCGATGAGATCCGCATGCGCCCGGACGGGCCCGAATATCTGTCGAACCATGCCGGGGGGATATTGGGCGGCATCTCGACCGGGCAGGATATCGTGGTCCGGTTTTCGGTGAAGCCGACCTCATCGATCCTGACGCCCCGGCGCACGATCACGTCCTCGGGCGAGGAGGTGGATCTGATCACCAAGGGCCGCCACGATCCCTGCGTGGGTATCCGCGCCGTGCCCGTGGCCGAGGCCATGGCGGCCTGCGTGATCCTGGATCATCTGCTGCTCGATCGCGGCCAGACCGGGGGGATTCGCGGCCGGATCGGCTGAAATCCACGCCTGCCCTGCCGCCCGCCGCCCCGGACGCAGATGCGATTCGGGTTGTTTTACATTCGTGATCAAAGGGTTGCCGGTATCTCTGGCGCTGTCATGAAGCTGTCATATTCGCGTCACATAAGCGTCGTGTTCCCGGTCTAGGGAAGGCTAAGGCAAATCGTGCCTCTATTCACGAATTCAGGAGTGATCCTATGAAATCCGTCAAGTTCACCGTTTCGGCCCTGGCCATCATCGCGGCTTCGGCTACCGCTGCCGCCGCGCGCGATCAGGTCCAGATCGCCGGTTCCTCGACCGTTCTGCCCTATTCGACCATCGTGGCGGAAGCTTTCGCCGAAAACACCGACTTCCCGGCCCCGGTCGTGGAAGGCGGCGGCTCGGGCGCCGGTCTGAAGACCTTCTGCGATGGCGTCGGCCCGAACACGCTGGACATCGCCAATGCCAGCCGCAAGATCCGTGACAGCGAGATCGAGACCTGCAAGGCCAATGGTGTCGAAAACATCATGGAAGTGCAGTTCGGCTATGACGGGATCGTCTTTGCCACCGACATCAACGGCCCCGATTTCGTGCTGACCCCGACCGATATCTTCAAGGCCCTGTCGCGTGATGCGGTCGTTGACGGCGCGGTCACAGCCAATACCGTCACCCAGTGGAGCGAGGTCAACCCCGACCTGCCCGCGCAGGACATTCTGGCCTTCATCCCCGGCACCAAGCACGGCACCCGCGAAGTGTTCGAGGAAAAAGTGCTGGTCGAGGGCTGCAAGGCCTCGGGCGCGCTGGAAGCCTTCACCGCCGCCAATGACGGCGATGAGAAGAAGGGCCATGAAGCCTGCGTCGCGGTCCGCACGGATGGCAAATCGGTCGATATCGACGGCGACTACACCGAAACGCTGGCGCGTCTCGACTCGGCCAGGAACGGCATGGGCGTGTTCGGCCTGTCCTTCTATGAAGCCAACACCGACAAGCTGAAGGTCGCCACCATCGACGGCGTGTCACCGTCGGTCGAAACCGTGGCCTCGGGCGAATATCCGGTGTCGCGCCCGCTGTTCTTCTACGTCAAGAAGGACCATATCGGCGTGATCCCCGGCCTGAAGGAATATGCCGAGTTCTTCGTCTCGGACGCCATCGCCGGGCCGGGCGGCCCGCTGGCCCAATACGGGCTGGTCTCGGACCCTGAACTGGCCGCCACTCAGGCTGCCGTCGCTGACGAAACCACGCTGCCCTGAGCCTTGCAGCCATGAAAACCGGGCGGGGCCAGACATGCGCCCCGCCCGGATTACGCCCCCTTTCCTTTTCGCGTCCGGCCCTTTCGCCCTGACGCCCGCATTTTCCGCAGGCCCCGTGCAGCGCCCCTTTGCGCGCCAAGGGCCCGCCCGATCTGACCCGAGGCCCCATGCCGCTTATCTGGATCATTGTCGCCATTCTGCTGCTTTCGGCCGTGGGTTTCGGCCTTGGGCGCAGCCGTGCGATGAATGTCGTCTCTGGCGATACGCGCCGCCTGCATTCGCGCCCGGCCTATTACGGCGCCAATCTTGCGCTTTTCGCAGCCATTCCCGCCTTCGTGCTTGTGATCGTGCTGCTGGCCCTGGGGCTGGGCGGCAGCCCGCTTCTGCCCGTGCTGGCGGGTGCGACGGCCCTTGCGGGGCTGGGTTACGCCTATCAGCGCATCACGCCCGAATACCGCGCCCGCAATATGGTCGAGCGGATCCTGCGCGGCGTGCTGATCGCCTGCTCGCTGATCGCCATCGCCACCACCGCCGGGATCGTGCTGTCCCTGGTCTTTGAATCGCTGCGCTTCTTCCAGCTTTACCCCTGGCAGGATTTCCTGTTCGGCACCGAATGGACGCCGAGCTTCGGTGGCGGCTCGAAACTGGGGATGCTGCCGCTGCTGTGGGGGACGCTTTATATCTCGTTCATCGCGCTGCTGTTCGCGGTGCCCATCGGCCTTTTCGCGGCCATCTATCTTTCGGAATATGCCAGCGGGCGCGTGCGCTCGGTCGCCAAGCCGGTGATCGAGGTGCTGGCCGGCATTCCGACGATCGTTTACGGCCTGTTCGCACTGGTGACGGTGGGCCCCCTTCTGCGCGACTGGGTGGCCTCTCCGCTGGGGCTTGGCAACAGTGGCTCGTCGGTGATGACGGCGGGGCTGGTCATGGGGGTGATGCTGATCCCCTTCGTCAGCTCGCTGTCCGATGACATCATCTCGGCCGTGCCGCAAT
>JAUNTV010000282.1 GCA_030538515.1 Paracoccus sp. (in: a-proteobacteria) | reverse complement strand
GGCGCAACCGCAGCCGGGCCGGAAGCAGATTTCTTGATCGGGCGCTCTATAAAGAGCGCCATCTGGTCGAGTGTTTCTTCAATCGCCTCAGGCGGTTCCGCAGAATCACGCTCCGATGTGAGAAAGCCCTGACCTCGTTCAAAGCCTTCGTCGAACTCGCATGCGCCATGGCATGGATCACTTAAATGAAGATGCCGCCTAATCGATCTGCTTGCCCTCGGGCCAGCGGATCGTGGTGTGAAGCGTGATTTCCTGTGTCTCGCCGGCCGGCAGCGGCATTTCCCATACCAGCAGCCCGCGCTGATCATCGGGTTCGACCTTGCCCGGCGGGACCGAGGCGGTCCAGTCGACCTGCAATTCGGTCTGTTCCGAAACCGGCACCCCGTCGATCAGGCGCAGGGTGTAGTCACGCCCGGTCAGGTTCCTTGCGCTGAGAATCGCGGTTTCCTCGCGCGTGGTCTCGCGCCGGATCATGCCGCGATCGCCCTCGGCCCGGTCGGGGATGCGCCGTTCCAGCATGATGCCGTCGATCGCGCCGAAGCCAAGCTTCAGATCCTCGCCTGCGGGGGTCAGCGGCAGATCGCCGATGCCGACCATCGCGCCATCGGCGAACATCGTGGCCTGACCGGGCAGCAGCACCTCATCCAGCGTATTGCGGCTGTCGGCCACCAGATAGGCCGAGCGGTCAAGCGCCGGCACGGCCTCGGCCAGAAGTTCATCGACCGGCAGAGCCGCAGTGCCAAGCGACAGGCGAAGCGCATCGGCGCCGCTGCGCAGATCGACCGGGCTGCCATAGTGATGAACCAGCGTGCTGCCTTGGTAATGCGCCATTGCCTGGGCAGGAAGGCTTGGGCTTGGGGCTATGCCGACCACGGCCGGTGCCATGCCTGCGGGGTATTCCATCTCCTCTACCGCCGCGCCGCCATATTTCCGGGGATCGTAGAGGTGAAGAATGTGCGGGTAATAGTCGCTCGGGGCCGATTGCGCCGAGGGGCGCGCCGTCGAAAGCGTCAGACTGACGCCCTGCCAGTCCTCGCCGGTGGCCTGCCCGACCATGACGCCGCGCTCGATCTCCAGCAGGCGGGATTGCTCGGCCAGCCGGAATTCATAGACCGGATGCCAGCTTGCGGCATGGGTCATGAAGCCAAGCGCGATCCGCGCCGGCCCGCCCGTGCTTTCCACCGTGACCACAAGGCTGCGTGGGGGCTGGTCGGGATATTCCAGTGGCGCCAGCCTCTGGCGGGCCAGTGCCAGCTTGCGCGCATCCTGCTCATGGCCCTGACGGGCAGCCTGCGCGCGGGTCTCGGCATCGACCATGGCCAGGCGCGCGCGCAAGAAACGCTCATCGACCAGATCGATCAGCGCCGCGACATCGCCCGTGGTCGCGTTCTGCGAACCCGCCAGCCAGCGCAGAAAGGTGAGCATATCATCGGCGGCAGCGATCTCGGCGCGGATCGCCTCGGCCTCGGCATCGCGGGCGCGAAGGGCGCGCTCCAGCCGGAAAACCTCGTCGCGGGCGGCGATCAGGGCGGGTGTGTCGGGAATATCCTCAGGCTGGGCGCGCGCATCCCGCAGCGTATAAGCCCCAAGCGTCACACCTTCGGCCGAAAGCCGCAGGCTGGCGGGATCGGAAATCGCGTTCAGGCCCGGAATGACGATCTGGTGGGTGCCCGCCGGCAGATCGGCGCTGACCTCGCGCGTCACGGTGGCACCCTGAGGATAGATGGTGGCCGCGACCGGGACCGAGACCAGTTCGATCACATCGCCAAGCGCGGGGCTTGCCGCAAGAAAGACGCTTATCCAAAGAAAATGCCGCATAAAATTCCCCTTGTGCCAAATTAGCAGCACCTGCTGCCACTTTTCCGAGAAGATTGACGATTAAGCGCGTTTAGGCTAGGGCGTTTTTCGTCCGCATCCGGCGGGCATATGAGGGGCGTGAATATGGCGTCCCATTTTCTTATCTGCGCAAGACGCGCAGCGCATGGACGCAAATGACAAAATTTTCCGACCTCAAGCTTGATCCGAAAGTCCTCAAGGCCGTGGCCGAGGCGGGCTATGACAGCCCCACCCCCATTCAGGCCGGGGCCATCCCGCCCGCGCTGGAAGGCCGCGACGTGCTGGGAATCGCCCAGACCGGGACCGGCAAGACCGCCAGCTTCACGCTGCCGATGATCACCCGCCTGTCGCGTGGCCGGGCGCGCGCGCGCATGCCGCGCAGCCTTGTTCTGTGCCCGACGCGCGAACTGGCCGCCCAGGTGGCCGAGAATTTCGATATCTACGCGAAATATACCCGGCTGACCAAGGCGCTGCTGATCGGGGGCGTGTCCTTCGTGGAACAGGACAGGCTGATCGATCGGGGCGTCGACGTGCTGATCGCCACCCCGGGCCGGCTTCTGGACCATTTCGAACGCGGCAAGCTGCTGCTGACCGGGGTTGAGGTCATGGTCGTCGATGAGGCCGACCGGATGCTGGACATGGGCTTCATCCCCGATATCGAGCGTATCTTCCAGCTGACCCCCTTCACGCGCCAGACGCTGTTCTTCAGCGCCACCATGGCCCCTGAGATCGAGCGCATCACCAATACCTTCCTGCACAGCCCCGAGCGGATCGAGGTCGCGCGTCAGGCCACCACATCCGAAACCATCACCCAGAAGCTGGTCGAGATCACGCCCACCCGCAAGGATCAGACCGCCAAGCAGAAGCGCGAACTTCTGCGCGCGCTGATCCTGGCCGAGGGCGAGGCGCTGAAAAACGCCATCATCTTCTGCAATCGCAAGACAGAAGTGGACATCGTTGCCAAATCGCTGAAAGCGCATGGTTTTGACGCCGCCCCCATTCACGGCGATCTGGATCAGGCGCAGCGCATGCGCACGCTGGATGCCTTCCGCGACGGCACTTTGCGTTTCCTGATTGCATCCGATGTGGCCGCGCGCGGTCTGGATATTCCCGCCGTCAGCCATGTGTTCAATTTCGACCTGCCCTCGCATGCCGAGGATTACGTTCACCGCATCGGTCGTACGGGTCGCGCCGGGCGTCAGGGCACGGCTTATTCCATCGCCACCCCAGCGGATGAGAAATATCTTTCCGGCATCGAAAATCTGGTGAAGCAGACGCTGCCGCGCGCGCCCGCGCCCGAAGGTTTCTCGCTTTCCGGCGCGGCCCGTTCGGCACCGCGTGACGATGCGCGCGACGGCGGCCGTGATGTGAGCCGTGACGGGGGCCGGGGCGGGTCACGCACCCGCGCGCGCCCGCGCCGCGACGATGCCGCCCCTGCCTCCGCCGATCTGCCCGCGAAAGAGGAAAACCGCCGCCCGCGTGAAGAACCGCGTCAGGGGCATCGCGCCGATGCGCGTCAGGATTTTCGCGCGGAAGGGCGTCACGAACCCCGCGCCGATACCCGCCATGAGGGGCGCGGTGACCGGGGGCAGGATCGCCGCCACGACCGCCGTGATGGGGGCCGCGCCGTGCAGGGCATGGGCGATCACGTCCCGGACTTTCTGATGCAAAGCTTCGCCGACGCGCTTGCCGCGACCGAGGCCGCGATGGAACAGAATGACGCCGCAGCCGCAGCCCGTCAGGCCCGCGCAGAGGCCGAGGCAGAGGCCCGCAAAACCGCCCCCGCCGAACCCGCGCCCGAAGCCGTGGCCGAGCCTTTGCCCGATCTGGCTGATGCGGCCGAAGAAACCCCGGCAGAGCCCGCCGAAAAGCCCAAGGCAACCCGCCGCCGCAGCCCGCGCAAAAAGCCCGAGCCGACGGTGATGGAAGTGCCCGAACCCGAAGCCGCGCCGGCCGCCGATACCGGTGTCGAGGCCGTGGCCGAGGCCCCCGCCGAAAAGCCCAAACGCCGCCGCGCCGTCGCCAAACCCAAGGCAGCGCCCAGGACCGACGCAGAAGCAGAGCCCGCGCCCGACGCCCCGGCAGAGCCCGCCGAAAAGCCCAAGGCAACCCGCCGCCGCAGCCC
>JAUNTV010000281.1 GCA_030538515.1 Paracoccus sp. (in: a-proteobacteria) | reverse complement strand
GGATGGAGGTCAGCCAGTTCACCTATTTCCAGCAGGTCGCGGGCTATGACTGCGCCCCGGTCTCGGGCGAGTTGACTTACGGGCTGGAGCGTCTGGCGATGTATGTGCTGGGCGTCAGCCATGTGATGGATATGCCCTTCAATGACCCCGACAGCCCTATCCCTTTGACCTACGGCGATATTTTTCGTCAGGCCGAACGGGAATACAGCCGCTGGAACTTCGATGTCGCCGATACGGCCATGCTGTTTCAGCATTTCCGCGATGCCGAGGCCGAATGCGAGCGGATCGTGACGGCTGCCGCGACGGACGGGGCGGGGCGCGCGATCGTGATGGCGCAGCCGGCTTATGATCAGGCGATCAAGGCCAGCCATCTGTTCAACCTTCTGGATGCGCGCGGGGTGATCTCGGTCACGGAACGGGCCGATTACATCCGCCGGGTGCGCGCGCTGACCAAAAAATGCGCCGATCTTTTCATGCAGACACCCTTGGCGCAGGCGGCTGAATGAGCGGGCGGATCAACTGGGGCCGGGTTGCCGTGGTGGCGATCGGGCTTGCCTGCCTGGGGGCGGCGGGCGGCATCTGGTATACGCAGAATTACGCCTATTATGAAGAGCTTGCCCCCGAAACCGTCAGCCTGACGGTGGTGGTCGCGGGTGCCGAGGTGCCGCTTGCGGCGCGCGTTACGCGCGCCATCGACGCGGGCAGCGCGCCCCATCGCTGGCGCGCCTGCGGGACAATCGATCAGCCCTTGCCGGAAGGGGCCACGCCCTATCCGGCGGCTGCCCCCACCCATGGGCCGGGCTGGTTCGACTGTTTCTTGGCCGAGGTGATCGGGCGCGATCTGCTAAGCGGCGCGGCCACCGCCTATCTGTCGCAGGGTGATATCCATCACGGCATCGACCGCGTGATCGCCGTCTATCCCGATGGTCGCGTCTTCGGCTGGCACCAGATCACGGATGCGCTTAACGAACGTGGGGTCATGGATTGATGGCACAGGAAAACCCGACCATCGAAGCGCTTGAGGCGCAGATCAGGAAGATCCGCCGACGCAGCGCCAAATTGCAGCGCGCGGCATGGGCGGGCGGGCTGCTGGACGGGGTGGCCGCGATGCTGCGCCCCGGCGATATCGTGCTGGATTGCGGTGCCAATCTGGGCGAGATCACCGCGAAACTGGCCCCGAGCGGGGCGACCATCCATGCGTTCGAACCCGACCCCGATTGCTTCGCCCATCTGGGCACCCGTTTCGCGGATCAGCCCAATGTCGTGCTTCATAACGCCGCCGTGGGGGCGCGCGCCGACCGTCTTTCGCTGTTTCGCGGCACCAGCCAAAGCGGGGCGCTGAAGGATTCCTCGGTCAAGAATACGCTTCTCAGCGGTGGGCGCGGCGTGGATGAGGCAAACAGCGTGACCGTCGATGTGATCGACCTGCCGGCCTTCATCGCGGGCCTTCTGGATGGGGGGCAGGATCTGCGTTTTCTCAAGATCGATATCGAAGGGGCCGAGGTCGATCTGCTCAACAAGCTGCATGCCGATGGGCTTCTGAACCGGATCGGGATGACCGTCGCCGAAACCCATGAGAAGAAATTCCGCCATATGGCCGATGATTTCGCGGCTTTGCGCCAGATGGTGGCCGCGCATTACAAACCCACGCATGTCAATCTGGAATGGATCTGACCCCATGCGTCGAAGGAAGAACCCATGCCTGACCTGCTGATCGAACTGTTCTCGGAAGAAATCCCGGCGCGGATGCAGCCGAAGGCGCGCGAGGATCTGCGCCGCATGGTCACGGATGGTCTGGTCGGGGCCGGTCTGACCTATGCCAGCGCGGGCGCGTTCTCGACCCCGCGCCGGCTGGTGCTTTCGGTGGCGGGGCTTGATGCGGCCTCGAAACCCCTGCGAGAAGAGCGCAAGGGCCCGCGCGTCGATGCGCCTGCGCAGGCGCTGGAAGGCTTCCTGCGCTCGACCGGGCTGACGAAGGATCAGCTTGAGATCCGCGATGAAAAGAAGGGGCAGGTCTATTTCGCCAGCCTCACCCGCCCGGGCCGCCCCGCCGCCGAGATCGTGGCCGAGGTGCTGGACGCCACGATCCGCGATTTTCCATGGCCGAAATCGATGCGTTGGGGCAGCGGAAGCCTGCGTTGGGTTCGGCCCCTGCATGCCATCCTGTGCATTCTCAGCGATGAGGCGGGCGCGCAGGTGGTGCCGCTGAACGTGGACGGCATTCAGGCGGGTGATCGGACGCGTGGCCATCGCTTCATGGCGCCGGACGAATTTTCCGTCACGAATTTCGAAGATTACGTCACGAAGCTCAGGCGCGCCAGGGTCATGCTGGACGCGGGCGAACGCGAAGCCGCCATCGCGCAGGATGCCGCCAATCTGGCCTTCGCGCGGGGGTGGGAGATCGTGCCCGATCCCGGCCTGCTGACCGAGGTGGCCGGGCTGGTCGAATGGCCCGTGCCCCTGATGGGCGTGATAGAGGATCGCTTCCTGACGCTTCCGCCCGAGGTCTTGCAGACTTCGATGAAGGAACATCAGAAGTTCTTCTCGGCCCGCAATCCCGCCACCGGCCGGATCGAGGGGTTCGTGACCGTCGCCAATATCGAAACGCCCGATGACGGCGCGACCATTCTGGCGGGCAATCAGCGCGTGCTGGCCGCGCGCCTGTCGGACGGGCTGTTCTTTTGGGAAAACGACCTGCGCGCGGCGACATCGGGGATGGAGGATTGGGCCGGGGGGCTGAAATCCGTGACTTTCCACAACAAGCTGGGTTCGCAGGCCGACCGCGTGGCCCGCATCGCGGCGCTGGCGCGCGAAATCGCGCCGCTTCTGGGCGCGGATGCCGATCAGGCCGCGCGCGCGGCGGAACTGGCCAAGCTTGACCTGCGGTCCGAGATGGTGGGCGAATTCCCGGAACTTCAAGGCGTTATGGGCCGATACTACGCGCTTGAAGCGGGCGAGGCCCCCGCCGTCGCCGATGCCGCCCGCGACCATTACGCGCCGCTCGGGCCGTCGGACGACGTGCCGACCGCGCCGGTTTCCGTTGCCGTGGCCCTTGCCGACAAGCTGGACACGCTGACCGGCTTCTGGGCGATTGACGAAAAGCCTACCGGGTCGAAAGACCCCTTTGCGCTGCGAAGGGCGGCGCTTGGGGTGATCCGGCTGGTGCTGGGGAATGGGGTGCGGGTCGGGTTGATGAACCTCATGTCCACTCACCTGTTTCTTGTCCAGAATATGAATGATGACAGCCTCATTCCAGTTGAGATGGAAGATGGGGAGTTTGTTTCCCAAGACGAAGCTGCGGCACGCGAGGGCCTGCAACTGTTTATATCTTACCATGATCTCGATATGGGGCTGGTTGAAGAAGCACTACTTCCCGTCATGAACGCTAAGCAGAGCGCGGACGAATTTGAGATCAAGGTTCTGACAGATTCTGGGGTTGAAATGCCTGCGCTCGCTTTGGATACTGATGACAAGGCTAAGGCCGCCGACCTCCTCACCTTCCTCCACGACCGCCTGAAGGTCTATCTCCGCGATCAGGGCATCCGCCATGACGTGATCGACGCGGTGCTGGCGCTGCCCGGCAATGATGACCTTGTGCTGGTCGTGGCCCGCGCCACCGCGCTCAATGACATGCTGAAAACCGAGGACGGGGCCAACCTCACGCAGGGCCTGAAACGCGCGGGCAATATCCTCGCTCAGGCCGAGGAAAAGGACGGTGTGGAATACAGCTTCGGGGCCGATCCGAAATTCGCCGAAACCGACGCGGAAAGCGCCCTTTTTGCCGCGCTTGACGCCGCCGAACCCGCGATCCGCCAAGCCACGGCAACGGAAGATTTCCCCGCCGCCATGGTTGCCATCGCCGGCCTTCGCGCCCCCATCGATGCGTTTTTCGACACCGTTCAGGTCAATACCGACAGCCAGATCACCCGGCGCAACCGCCTGAACCTTCTGCACCGCATCCGCGAGGC
>JAUNTV010000280.1 GCA_030538515.1 Paracoccus sp. (in: a-proteobacteria) | reverse complement strand
CGAAAAAGCTGCTGGTCATCGGCTCGGGCGCGATCGGGATCGAATTTGCCAGCTTTTTCAACACGCTCGGCGCCGAGACAACGGTTGTCGAGGTGATGGACCGCGTGCTTCCCGTCGAGGATGCCGAAATCAGCGCGCTGGCGAAAAAGCAATTCGTCAAGCAGGGCATGAAGATCATGGAAAAGGCGAGCGTGAAATCGCTGGATCGCAAGGCCGACAAGGTGATCGCCGAAATCGAGACCGGCGGCAAAACCGAAAGGCATGAATTCGACACGGTGATCTCGGCGGTCGGCATCGTCGGCAATACCGAGGATCTGGGCCTTGAAAAACTGGGCGTGAAGATCGACCGCACCCATATCGTGACCGATGAATATTGCCGCACCGGGGTGGATGGCATCTTCGCCATCGGCGATGTGGCGGGCGCGCCATGGCTGGCGCATAAGGCCAGCCATGAAGGCGTGATGGTGGCCGAACTGATCGCGGGCGGCCATCCGCATCCGATCAAGCCCAATTCGATCCCCGGCTGCACCTATTGCAACCCGCAAGTGGCCTCGGTCGGGCTGACCGAGGAAAAGGCCAAAGCCGCGGGCCATGAGGTCAAGGTCGGCCGCTTCCCCTTCATCGGCAACGGCAAGGCCATCGCGCTTGGCGAACCCGAAGGGCTGGTGAAAACCGTGTTCGACGCGAAAACGGGCGAACTTCTCGGCGCGCATATGGTCGGGGCGGAAGTCACCGAACTGATCCAGGGCTATGTCATCGGCCGCACGCTGGAAACCACCGAGGCCGAGCTGATGGAAACCGTCTTCCCCCATCCCACGCTCTCGGAAATGATGCATGAATCGGTCCTGTCTGCCTACGGCCGCGCCATCCATTTCTAAGACGCAGCAACGCGCATGACATGAAACCGGGGCCGGGCATCGCCCGGCCTCGACATATCCGCCCGCCCGGCGCGACTCTGCCCCCTCATCAGTGCCCAAAATACCTCGGGGTGAGGCGCCGAAGGCGCCGAGGGGCAGCGCCCCTTTCTGCGCCCCGGACGCCTACAGGAAGCTTTGCGGGTCGATATCCACCGCCAGCCGCATATTCGCCGGCAGCCTGACCGGGGCCAGCCAGTCGCTGATCGCGGCTTGCAGGGCCGCTTGCCGGGGCGCGCGGATCAGCATGCGCATCCGGTGGCGGCCCCGGATACGGGCGATGGGGGCGGGCACCGGGCCGAAAAGCTCGGCCCCGGCATCACGGATGGGGGCCGCAAGACCGGCCAGATGGCGGGCGAAATCGGCCAGCAGGGCGGCATCGGGATGGGACAGGATGATCCCCGCCAGACGCCCGTAAGGGGGCATGGCCTCGGCGCGGCGCATGGCGGCCTCGGCCTCCCAGAAGCCTTCGTCATCGCCCGACAGGATCGCCCGGATCACCGGATGATCGGGCTGATGGGTCTGCAAAAGCGCCAGCCCGCGCGTTTCCCCTGCCTGCCGCCCGGCGCGCCCCGCCACCTGCCGCATCAGTTGAAAGCTGCGTTCCGCCGCGCGCAGATCGGCACCTTGCAACCCCAGATCGGCATCGATCACCCCCACCAGCGTCAGGCGCGGGAAGTTATGCCCCTTGGCGACAAGCTGGGTGCCGATGATGATATCCGTGTCTCCCCCGGCGATTGCGGCGATGGTTTCCTTCAGCGCACGCGCCGATCCGAACAGATCCGATGACAGCACGGTGGCCTTCGCGCCGGGAAACCGCGCCGCGACCTCTTCGGACAGCCGCTCTACGCCCGGCCCGATAGGGGCCAGCCGCCCCTCGACCCCGCAAGAGGGGCAGGCGGTCGGGATCGGGCGCGTCTCGCCACATTGATGGCAGACAAGCCGGTTCTGGAAGCGGTGCTCGACCATGCGGGCATCACATTGCTGGCACCCGATCTGCTCGCCACAGGCCCGGCAGACCGTCACGGGCGCATAGCCGCGCCGGTTGAGGAACAAAAGCGACTGCTCGCCCCGCGCCAGCCGGCCCTCGACCGTGCGCGCCAGCGTTGGCGAAATCCATGTTCCACCGGGCATATCCTCGGCGCGCAGATCGATCGCGGCCATTTCCGGCAGTTCCGCATCGCCATAACGGGCGCGCAGGTCAAGCCGCGCATATTTGCCGCTTGCCGCATTCACCCATGTCTCAAGCGACGGCGTGGCCGAGGCAAGCACCACCTGCGCCCCTGCCACGGCACCGCGCAGAACCGCCATGTCGCGCGCCGAGTAATAGACCGCATCCTCTTGCTTATAGGAAGAATCATGTTCCTCATCGACGACGATCAGCCCAAGGTCGCGAAACGGCAGAAACAGGGCCGAGCGCGCGCCCACGACCAGCCCGACCGCGCCCTGAGCGGCCATATGCCACAGCCGGCGGCGCTCGGTCCGGGTGATGCCGGAATGCCATTCACCGGGGCGCGCGCCGAAGCGGGCTTCCACGCGGTCCAGAAACTCGGCCGACAGCGCGATTTCGGGCAGCAGCACAAGCGCCTGCCGCCCGGCGCGCAGGCAGGCGGCGACGGCTTCCAGATAAACTTCGGTCTTGCCCGATCCGGTCACGCCGCGAAGCAGGGTCGTGCCATAATCGCCGCTGGCCAGGGCGGCGCGCAGCGCATCGGCGGCGGCGGCCTGATCGGGGGCCAAAGGCTTGCCGGGCCGGTCGGGATCGAGGCGCGGATAGGGCAGGTCCTTCGGCGCGCCAAGTTCCGCCAGCGTGCCCGCCGCCACCAGCCCCCTGACCACCGAAACACCCACGCCCGCCATCTGCGCCAGTTCGCCAGGCGCGAAATGCGCCCCGCCATGATCGGCGATGACGCGCAGGACGGCGGCGCGGGCCTCGGTCATGCGGGCGGGTTCGGGGCCTGCGCGGGTGATGATGCGCCGCTCGGCCGGGGGCTTGTCCAGATCGGGCGCGCGCATCGCCATGCGCAGCATCACCGGCAGGGGCGTCAGCGTATAATCGGCGGCGCGGCTCAGGAAGTCGCGCAGTTCCGCCGAAAGGGGGGGGGCATCGATGGCGCGCAGCACGGGGCGCAGCTTCGCGGCATCGAAGCTGCCTTCCCCCGGCCCCCAGACGGCCCCCATCACGCGGCGCGGTCCAAGCGGGCAGATCACGATCTGGCCCGCAGCCACGCCCCCTTCGGGGGCCAGATAATCCAGCAGGCCCACCGGTTCGGTGGTCAGCACCCCGATGCGTTGGCCCTGTTCGAAAAAGCTCACGTCGCGCTTGCCTGCTTTCTGGCGAATTCCCGCGAGCTTTGGCCCCTCGCGCGCGGAAAAACAAGCGCTGCGGCTTTCGGCAGCCCCGGCAATGCGCTATCACATGGCGAAACAATCCCGAGAGGAGTGAGCCATGAAATTCTTTGTCGATACGGCCGATGTCGATGCCATCCGCGAATTGAACGATCTGGGCATGGTCGATGGCGTGACCACCAACCCTTCGCTGATCCTGAAATCGGGCCGCGATATCACCGAAGTCACCCGCGAGATCTGCGCCATGGTCGAAGGCCCCGTCTCGGCCGAGGTGGTCGCCGAAAAGGCCGATGACATGATCCGCGAGGGGCGCATTCTGGCCGAAATCGCCCCCAATATCGCCATCAAGGTGCCGCTGACCTGGGACGGGCTGAAAGCCTGCCGCGTCTTCGCCGACGAAGGCCGCATGGTCAATGTGACGCTGTGCTTCAGCCCCGCGCAGGCGATTCTTGCGGCCAAGGCCGGGGCCACCTTTATCAGCCCCTTCATCGGGCGGCTGGATGACATTCATCTGGACGGCATGGACCTGATCGCCGATATCCGTGAAATCTATGACAATTACGGCTATGAGACGCAGATCCTCGCGGCCTCGATCCGCTCGGTCAACCATATCATCGAGGCCGGCAAGATCGGTGCCGATGTCATCACCGCCCCGCCCTCGGTCATCAAATCCATGGCCAGCCATCCGCTGACCGACAAGGGGCTGGCG
>JAUNTV010000279.1 GCA_030538515.1 Paracoccus sp. (in: a-proteobacteria) | reverse complement strand
GCAGGCGCCGAGCGGCTATTGCGCACTGATCCGGCAGTGCGACGGGCCGTGTTGGATGAGATCGACTGCGTCATCATCGACGAATTCCAGGACACCAACCCGGTGCAATTCGCGCTGCTGTGGCAACTGGGTGCCCGTTCGCCCCGCACCCTGCTTGTGGGCGATGTCAAGCAGTCGATCATGGGGTTTCAGGGTGCGGATCCCCGCCTGTCTCAGGCGCTGGCGGCGGCCAACCCCGATGCGACCCAGCCCCTTGACCGCAATTGGCGGTCTACACCGGCGGTGATGGACTTCGTCAATGCTATGGGTGCAGGGCTGTTTGGCGCAAGCTACAATCCGCTGGTCCCGACCCGTGACCCGGTGACCGCTCCGGCGCTTGAGGTTTTGAACATCGTCAAAGGTCGCGGGGTTCGAAAATACTCGAAGCCGCAAGAGCATGTTGCAGAACGCATCGCTGAGATCTTGCAGGCGGGCGAGACGATAACGGATCGACACATCAAGACGCCAAGAGGCGTGCGGCCCTCTGACATCGCTCTTCTGGTCTGCCGACACGCGACAGCGGCCCGCTATGCCGAGGAATTGCGCGCGCGCGGCGTCCCTGTCCGCATCGCCGAGGATGGCTGGGCGATAAGTCCGGTTGTTCAGGCGGCCCGCGCGGCGCTTAGCTATGCCGCGAACCCTGCCGATACGAATGCCGGGCTTGTGCTGCGCACCCTCGGCCCCGATCCGCTCAGCCTGCAAATGACGATGGAAGCGCAGATCCAAGGGCGGTTGGCGGATGATCCGGTCCTGATGCGGCTAGCGGCATTGTCGGACCGCCTTGCGCGCTTGCCGATTTCCGACGCAGTGGATCTTGTGATCAGTGCTTCTGGTCTGCGGAGCTGGGCTGACCGTCAGCCCGATGCGGAGCAGGCGCGTGCAGACCTTCTGCGGCTTGAAGCCGAAGCAAGCGATTTCGAGTCCGCGCACCGTGATCTCAAGGCGGCGGCCGGTTTCCATGGCGAAAGCGCCAAGGTGTTTCTTGGCTGGCTGGATGCCCGCGCCAGCGAGCGCGATTTCGACCGCCGTCCCGACCCTGCCGCCAACAGCGCCGAGGCAGTCGAGATCGTCACATGGCACGCCAGCAAGGGGCGTGAATGGCCAATCACCGTGGTTGCGGAATTCGACCACGGGATCGAAGACTGGCCCGGCAGCACCGCGACCCGGTTCGCCGCGCTTGACAAGATCGACGATATGGACGCTGTCCTGGCCTCGGCCGCACTGATCCACACGCCGGGATTTGCTGCTCCGGAAGTAGAGCGGCGGTTCATCGAGGATCGTCGCGCGGATTTCGAGGCAAATGCAAAGAACCTTCTATACGTCGCCTTGACCCGGGCACGCGACCGGCTGGTTCTGGAGTGGCCAGCCTTCCTGAAGGAGCGTGACGAGGAGACTCCGGAAGCCAAGTGTCTGTTCCATGTGTTCATGGATTCCTGCGCGCCGCAGATCGTTGGCGATAAACTGCGCATCGGCGTCATTGATTGCCCGGCCATCATCAGCCAGCTACCCGAACATGCGGGCTTCACCGCATATTCCGAGGCAGACATTACGGATATACCACGGTTCGGGAGCGCTACCCCGGCCCCTGCTGCGGACTTGACGCCCTGGCGGCTGCGGCCATCTCAAGCCATGACGGCCCTGTCTGCACCAGAAAGTCAGCGTATCAGCTTGGGCGCGCCATGGCCCAGCACGGTTAGCGACGCAGCCCGTGGGACAGCGATTCATCTTGCCCTGCGGACTTGCCTGACGCGGCCTGATCTTGCTGAAGCTCTGCCCAAGGCGACCGGGTTGGACGAGACAACGCTGGAATTGGTCGCAGAGCGAGCAACTGCGCTGAAAGGCTGGCTTGAGGGCGAGGGCTACACCGATCTGCTTTGTGAAATCCCTCTTCTAGGGCGTAGCAAGGAGGGTGCCGAAATTCCGGGAATGATCGACCTGCTGGCTGTTGGGCCGAAAGGGTGCCTTTTGATCGACCATAAGACCGGCGGTCCAGGTGAGGGTTTTGGCGTCTACTGGCCGCAGCTTTCTGCCTATACCGGTCTGGTGGCAGATCTGTTCCCACAGCACGTGCTGCAAGGTTTTGCTCTGTTCTGGATCGACCATGGGCGGCTGGAACTGGCGCGACTGACCGCCGCCGAATAGAAAGTTATCATTAAATGGCAATACAATGGGGCATGCTGGCGCCTGAAAACGTCAAATCGTCGCGCAGAAGACTGACATTGGGGCTTGGCAAGGCAGTCATGCTTTACAACGAAGCTGCGGTTCCCGGACTTGGCGGGCTGTGGTTCATACGCCAAGCGGCGCTCGCACTTCTCGGAATTAGGATCGCGGAAGAGACCGCACATGCAGGAAGCAAGATAGATGTCGCCAATGCCATAGAGGCTTTAGCCTGTTGGATCAGCTTTCAGGATGGAGGCTGGAGCCGTGGAGATTGGAGACTGCGAGGATCACGCAAGCTCAAGGCACTGCAAGATCGAGGGGTTGATCATACCTTTCGCCGGTTGAGGTCGCGGTCGGCCTATGTCACCCAACCGATGCGTATGGGCTGTGTGCAGGCGCTTCCCGCGCTTGGACTTGTTGATGCGAGCGGGTCCAGATTCAACAGCTTTTCTGTCAACGCTCGCGGACATCAGCTTATCGATGCCGTTTTCGGCAAATGGGGCGAAGGGAAGCAGCGTCTTCCCTATAACCTCCTAGAGTGGGTGCTCAATAAGCCGGTGAACTTTACCCCCTCACTTCGCCGAAAACTCGATCCAACGGCCGAGGCGGGATATGATGCCCGCATGATAATGCGCGAGGCGATGGTATTCCACGGGCCAGGCGCCGACCGACGTCGTAACGCTCTAATCTGGATGCAGAAAATTGATGAAGGTGGCGGTTTTGGCACGAATCCATACACCGACTGGAGAAATCGACCTGCCGAGATCGACGAGGAACACTGGAAGGATCTGCGAGCAGGGGCAGCCCTTTTACAAACCCGCGAAGCCGCTATCGCTGTGCTGGCAAATATCGAACAGGAACTTATCGCCCATTCACGCCTTGACTTGACGCGACCGCTTCCTGAAGAGGTCTCGGCCTCGTTGGAAATGTGGAGCAAGGAAGCGCAACGCTTTCTGGAACTTGATGGTCACGGGCCCGATGAAGCGGCTGCAGCGGCACGCGATTTTTGCCACGAGGCACGTGGGCCCGACGTTGATGCAATCAGGATGCTCGTGAACCGCGAAAACCACATGTTGCGGGTGACGGACAACGTTGTCGTTCCGACCGCTGCGTGGCGGACAGACGCCGCGCTCAGCGTGAATGACGCTGCGCACGAGGCGTCCGATCTCGAAACAGACCCCGATGGCACAGAGAACGCTGCGCCCAAGCGCGCCGAGCGTGATGTCCTGCCCCCTTCGATCTCTTCGCGCATAATTTACCTGCGACGCCTGTCACTAGACCTAGACCTTGACGGACGGCTCGGAGACTTCATCCGGGCCCAGGGGCAGAATTGATGGCCGCTCCACATCTGCCCCTCTCTCTCGTGGAGCATGCAGCTCCCCCGATTGACATGACCGGCCATGCAGGATGGGTTTGCGGATTTTCTGCCGACGCAGATTTCATGGAGGCGTTTGTCGAGCGGTTCACCTGCCAGGGACGATCGGCACGCGCTGAACTTGGCCGCACGTTCATCGGACTGTGCGTTGACCGTTCGCAGGCGCAGATCCCCCCTGGCGAAGTGCCGGGCGTCCTGCATCTGCCCGCCCTTCACAACGCCCCGCCCTATCGCCTTATGCATGCGAAGGTGGCACTTTTGGCATTTCGCAACCCGACTGATGAGAGCAAATGGGCCCTGCGCTTGCTTGTCACCACGGGCAACTGGACCCGGCAGACTACCGAAGATAGCATAGACCTCGTCTGGCGGCTCGATCTGGCGGCGGAAGATATTCTTGCGCGGGACCCG
>JAUNTV010000278.1 GCA_030538515.1 Paracoccus sp. (in: a-proteobacteria) | reverse complement strand
CTCGCGGCCGACCTCGGGCAATTCGATGAACACGACATCGCCAAGCTGTTCGCTGGCATGGGCGGTAATGCCCACGACGACCTCATCGCCATCCTGCTTCAGCCATTCGTGATCTTCGGTAAATTTCAGCATGCTCGCTCCTCAGCGTTTGTAATCGGGTTTGACGAAGGGCAGATCGCTGATCTTCACCGCGATCCGCTTGCCGCGCAACTCTGCCCAGACGGTATCCCCCGCCGACAGCCCCGCCGGCAGGATCGCCATGGCGACGGGTCCGCCCACCGAAGGCCCGAAGCCGCCCGAACTGACCCGCCCGATCCCGGCCCCACCGGTTTCGGCATCGAAAATCGCCACACCCTCGCGGATGGGGGCGCGGCCCTCGGGGCGCAGGCCCTTGCGGGTCGCACGGGCACCTGACGCCAGTTCGGCCAGGATCACATCCGCGCCGGGGAAACCGCCCGCACGCTCGCCGCCCGCGCGGCGCAGTTTCGGGATCGACCAGCCAAGCCCCGCCGCCGCGGGCGTCACGCCTGCGTCCATATCATGGCCGTAAAGCGGCATTCCGGCTTCAAGGCGCAGCGAATCGCGCGCGCCAAGGCCGATCGGGGCCACCGCCGCATCGGCCAGAAGCGTTTCGGCGAATTCGCGCGCGCGCGCGGCGGGAACGGAAATCTCGAACCCGTCCTCGCCGGTATAGCCGGATCGGGAAATCCACATCTCTGCCCCGTCCCAGTCGAAAATTCCCACATCCATGAAGGTCAGCGCCGCCACCTGCGGGATGATCGCGCCAAGCACGCGCGCCGCCTCGGGGCCTTGCAGCGCCAGCAGCGCGCGGTCGGTGACAGGCTCCACCGCCACCCCCGCAAGCCCGCCGAGAAGCGCGATATCCTGATCGGCGCAACCGGCATTCACCACCAGAAACAGGTGATCACCACGATTGGCGATCATCAGATCATCCAGCACGCCGCCCGCATCATTGGTGAACAGCCCGTAACGCTGCCGCCCCTCGGGCAGATCCAGAATATTCGCCGGCACCACCGTTTCCAGCACAAGCGCCGCATCCCCGGCCCGGCCCGACGGCGCGCGGACCAGCACCTGCCCCATATGGCTGACATCGAACAGCCCCGCGCGCGCGCGGGTGTGCAGATGCTCGCCCATCACGCCCATCGGATATTGGACCGGCATTTCCCAGCCGGCAAAGGGCACCATCTTCGCCCCAAGGGCGATGTGCAGGTCATAAAGCGGCGTGCGCTTCAGCGCGGGATCGGTCGGGGTCTTCGTCGTGGTCACAGGCATCCTCCTTGCGCGGATAGCGCGCCTTTGGCTGCCCCCTCTGTCCCTGCCCGACCACGGGCGCCTGAGATCGTTATCCTTCGGCGGGCCGCAGGGGCCTCTCTTCAGAGTTCATGCGGAACCGGTCCCTTGCGCCTGAGAGTTTACCGGGGCGGTTGCTCCTTCGGCCCTGACGCACGGGGGTGCGCCAGTGTCTCCCGTATTCCGGCCCAAGGGGTAGCCGGGCCGCGCCCCCCTTGGCAAGAGGATTTTCGCCCCCCGCCCCCCCTTGCGGCTGCCTGACGGGGCGCGCCCGCCCGGACAAGAAGGCAACGCCGCGCCAAAATTCTTGCACGGTGATTGAGAACGCGCCTTGCAATGCTATATTCAACTGACCCGGCGCCGGGGCGATCAGGCGCGTTGACCGGAGGATGAACCCCTGCCCCATCACGTCCAATCGGCCGATCAGCCGAATGTGACCACCGCGCCGCAAGATCTGACGAGCGACCAGATCCTTGCGCGCATCCTGACCTCGCTGGATGATGACAAGGCCGAAGAGGTCGTGACCATCGACCTGCGCGGTCGTTCCGCCATGGCCGATCACATGGTCATCGCCTCGGGCCGCAATGCCCGCCAGGTCGCTACCATCGCCGAAAAACTGGCGCAACGCCTGAAGGAAGCCACCGGCCGCACCGCCCGGATCGAAGGCAAGGATGCCGGCGACTGGGTGCTGATCGACACGGATGATGTCGTCGTGCATATCTTCCGCCCCGAGGTGCGCGAGTTCTATCAGCTTGAAAAGATGTGGATGCCCACCGATCAGCTGAAGGCGCTCCGCAACGAGATGGCGCCGCACTGACCGCCCGCAGCCGGGCACCCACCCGGCTGACACGGGCCTGATCTGCCCTTCTGGTGGCCCCGGTCCGGGCCTGCCATGGGGAAGTGATTTCCCGCCCCGCTGGAAGGAAGGTATCGCGATGAAAATCACCCTTCTGGCCGTGGGCCGGTTACGCAAATCGCCCGAACTGACCCTGATCGACGACTACCTTGACCGCTTCGCCAAGGCCGGGCGCGGGCTTGGCCTGCCAGCGGTGCAACTGCTGGAAATCGAGGACAAGCGCGGCCTTGGCATGGCGGGCGAAGCCCCGCTGATCGCGCGCGCCATCCCTGCCGGTGCCTGTCTGGTGATGATGGACGAACGCGGAGAGCAACTCACATCCCCCGATTTCGCCGCCCGCATCGCCACCCTGCGCGATCAGGGGCGCGACATCTGCTTCGTGATCGGCGGCGCGGACGGGCTGGACCCGGCCCTTCGCGCCCGCGCCGACTGGCTCGTCAGTTTCGGGCGCATGGTCTGGCCCCATATGCTGGTGCGCGTCATGCTGGCCGAACAGCTTTACCGCGCGGCCTCGATCCTGTCAGGCGCGCCCTATCACCGGGCCTGAGCGCGCGCCTGCCGGTTTCTTCTTTGCAACGAACACTCAGAAACGCGGATTTGCCGGCGGGCGAAGCCGCATTTCGCCCCCGCCCGCCCCGCCGCATCATGACCCTGAGCCTAGCGCGCCCCGCCACCGCCGAAAACGGTGAAGGCCCGGCAATTGTCATGAACCACCCGCGCGGTGCCGTCGTAATAGAGGGTCAGCGTCGCCTCATCGCCCTTGGTCCAGAATTCCACCTGACCATCGCCCGACAGATAGCGCGCGCCCGAACCCGAGACCGCGATCCCCAGAGGCTGGATAAGCTGAGCCAGTTCGACGACCGCGAAACTGTCACCGCCCGCATTGATGAAAACCGCGTCGAAGTCGCGGCCCTCGGGGCAGTCATAGCGCGCGCGGAACATGCTGCCGCTGACCGCGGGGCGGTCGGGCTGATCGGGGCTGACCAGGTGATCGGGGGTCTGGAACTGGAAATAATCGCCCCCCTCGGCCAGATGGAAGCTGCCGTCATCGCCCCTGGCGTTTTCGAAGCCGCAAATCAGCGTGGTATTGGCGGCATCGGTATCGGTGACGCAAAGCCCGTCCTCGCCGCGTTTCCAATGGCCCTGCAATTCCGGGTCGCCGCCGCGATCGACCAGAACCTCGCCATTGGCGGCAAAGGTCACGGTCGTGCCCGCGCTATAGGGCGTGACCGCCTGATAGGGCTGGTCGGGAATCATCACCTCGGGCGGCGCGTTCTGCGCCAGCAAGGGCGCGGGCAGGGCAATGGCCAGCATCGCGATCAAATGTTTGGGCATGGGGCGACCTTATGTTGAAGATGGCCCAGCCTAGACCGGCATGAAGAAGGGGCCAAGCGGCCCCTTCTTCACTTTCACGCGCCTATTCAGCCGGAACCGCCGTCATGTCGCCGACCCCGGCAATCGGGTGTTTCAGCAAAGGCAGCATTTCCCTGGGGCAGACCTGAAGGAAGTGACGCTTCTCGGCATCCCAGTTCGACAGGATGTCACGGGCGCGGACGGACCCGGTTTCGGTCGCATGACGCTCGATCAGGGATTTCAGCTGATCTTCCCAATGTGCCACCGTGACCGGGCATGTCACCAGCGATTCGGGGTTGATGTAATCACCCGCCACGCCTTCGGGGTCATAGAGGTAAGCCATGCCTCCGGTCATGCCGGCCCCGAAATTCGCGCCGATCCGGCCAAGGATCACGGCCACACCCCCGGTCATATATTCGCAACCATTGGTGCCGCAGCCCTCGATCACCACCTTCGCGCCGGAATTGCGCACGGCGAA
>JAUNTV010000277.1 GCA_030538515.1 Paracoccus sp. (in: a-proteobacteria) | reverse complement strand
GCCTCCGTCCGCCACCAGCAAGGAGCCGCTGGCGACCGTGCGCGTCGATCTCGAAAAAATCGACCGGCTGGTCAATCTGGTGGGTGAACTGGTCATCAATCAGGCCATGCTGACCCAAAGTGTGGAAGCCGCCGGGCTGAACCATCATTCCGATGTCACCAACGGCCTTGAATCCTTCATGATGCTGACGCGCGACATCCAGGACAGCGTGATGATGATCCGCGCCCAGCCGGTGAAATCCCTGTTCCAGCGCATGGCGCGTATCGTGCGCGAGGCTTCTTCCAGCGTTGGCAAGACTGTGCGCCTGCGGACCGAGGGCGACTATACCGAAGTCGACAAGACCGTCATCGAACGCCTTGCCGATCCGTTGACCCATATGATCCGCAACGCGGTCGACCACGGGCTTGAAAGGCCGGCCGATCGCCGCGCGGCCGGAAAGCCCGCCGAAGGCGTGATCCTGCTGTCGGCCAGCCACCGCGCCGGGCGCGTGCTGATCGAAATCGAAGATGACGGCGCGGGGATCAACCGCCGCAAGGTCCGTGATATCGCCATCACGCGCGGCCTGATCGCGCCCGACGCGCAGCTGACCGAAGGGGAAATCGACAATCTTCTGTTCCTGCCGGGCTTTTCGACCGCTTCCGAGGTCTCTGCCCTGTCAGGTCGGGGGGTCGGCATGGATGTGGTGAAAAGCGCGATCACCGGACTCGGCGGGCGCATTTCCATCTCCAGCATACCGGGAAAGGGCACGAAATTCTCGATATCCTTGCCGCTGACGCTGGCCGTTCTTGACGGTATGGTGGTGCAGGCTGCGGACCAGACCCTGGTGGTGCCGCTTTCGACGATCATCGAAACCGCGAGGCTCGACGATAATTACGTGCAGCGTCTCTCTGCCAGTGGCGAGATGATGCAGATCCGTGATGAATTCGTGCCCCTGTTCGATCTTGGTCGACAACTTGGCTTCCGCGACAGCAGAAATCACTCGTCCTCGGGGATCGTTCTGCTGACCTCTCAGGATGACGGAAGGCGCGCGGCGCTGATCGTGGACACGATCATGGAGCAGCGTCAGGTCGTCATCAAGGGGCTCGGTCAAAGCTATGGTAATATCCCTGGCGTCGCCGCCGCAACCATTCTGGGCGACGGCCAGATCGCCCTGATCCTGGACCCCGCCGATCTCGCGCGCGGTCCGCATGCCACATCCTTCAACGATCTCAGAAAAGCAGGCTAAACCCATGAGCGAGCTTCAGACCAGCAGCCCTGAGCAGGACATCGAACTGCTGTCTTTCCGTATCGACCAACAGGAATATTGCGTCGACATCATGTCAGTGCGCGAGATCCGCGGCTGGACCCGGGCCACGCCCCTGCCCTTCGCCCCCCCCCATGTCAAGGGCGTCATCAACCTGCGCGGAACCGTGCTGCCGGTGATCGACCTGTCTGCCCGGTTGGGCATGGACGCAATCGCGGGCGAGGAACAGAATGTCATCATCGTCGTCAGCATCAATGGCGAAATGGCGGGCCTTCTGGTCGATGCTGTCTCGGACATCCTGACCATCCCCCGTGCAGAAATGCAGCCCCCCCCCGAAGTCGGCGCCGATCCTTCCGCGCGCTGCGTGGGCGCGCTTCTGCTGATTGATGGCAAGCTGATCCGGGTGCTGGATCTGACCATCGTTCTGCCCGGCGCATCGCGTGACGTGGCATGAACCATCAGGCGCATTCCCCGGTCGAATGGTCGATGACCGATCAGGAATTCGATGCGCTCCGCCAGGCCATCCACGAATTCGCGGGTATCGTCATCGGCCCCGAAAAACGCAGCATGATCCGGTCCCGGCTGCGACGGCGGTTTGTCGCGCTGCAACTGTCATCGCTGACGGACTATCTCTATCTGATCCGCCAGCCGGATGGCAGTGCCGAACGTCAGAACTTCATTTCGTCGCTGACCACCAATGTCACCAGCTTCTTTCGCGAACAGCACCATTTCGATCTGCTGATCAATCAGATCCTGCCCCCGGAACGCAATGGCTACGCGCGCCTGAACATCTGGTCCGCCGGCTGCAGCAGCGGTCAGGAGCCATATTCCATCGCACTTGCCATCCATGACAAAAGGCCCGATCTCGTCCATGGCACAAAGATCCTTGCCACCGATATCGATCATGGCATTCTGGAACAGGCGAAGGCGCGGGTCTATGCCCGCAAGGATGTCGAGGGGCTGCCCCCGACCATGCTGAGCCGCTATTTCCAGAGCATCCGGCAAGACGACGCCGAAGCCGAAGAGATGCGGCTGTCAAGCAGTGTCAGCAATATGGTGACTTTCCGCCAGCTCAACCTGAACACCAACTGGATCATGCCGCGACAGTTCGATGCGATATTCTGCCGGAATGTGGCCATCTATTTCGACCAGCAGGCGCAGAAGCGGCTTTGGCAGCGGTTCCTTGGCGTGCTGCGCCCCGGCGGCTGGCTGCTGATCGGCCATTCCGAGCGCATCCAGCCAGAACTTCACGACATGCTGAGACCAGGCGGAATGACCGCCTATCAAAAAGCGCCTTAAACGACACAGGAGCCAGAGATGAGCCTGAAAGACCAGATCCGTATCCTCGTCGTCGACGACATGTCAACCAGTCGCGGTCTTATCGTGCAGGCGCTGGAAGCCATGGGGATCAAGAATATCCAGCATGTCGCCAGCGGCCCCGAGGCGATCGCCGTCCTTGGCCGGACACCCGCGCATCTGGTGCTGTCGGATTTCAACATGCCCGAGATGGACGGCATTCAGCTTCTTCAGCATCTGCGCGGTGATCCGAAAACCAAGGGGATCGGCTTCATTCTGATTACCGGCAAGGCCGACAAGACCATCGTCGACAACGGCAAGGCGCTTGGCATGAACAATTTCATCAAGAAGCCCTTCGGCCCGCAGGAGCTGCAATCCTGTCTCGAAGCCGTCGTGGGGCGCCTGTGATGCGGAAAGGCGACGCGATGGCGCTCGACCGGCTGATCGCGAATGCGGGCGGCCTTGTGCGAGCGATCGGTGCCGATTCACGTCTGCTTCAGGATCACCTCGCCAGCGTGTTTGAGGATTTGCCGACAGAGCTTGCGTATGGCATCGACCTTGCCGCGCTGCAAAGCCTCGATGTGATCACACAGAGCCTGGACGATACCGCGACCGCCCTTGAGGGGATCTCGCAACATATCAAAGAGGGCGCACCGGAAGAATGGCAGAAAATCCTGGAAAAACTGAAGCTTGAGTGGATCAGACGCGCCCTGATCGATGGGAGCAGCATGATCAGAAAGGACGGCCATGTGGAACTGTTCTGACCCGTTCCGACGACGAACCGGTCCGGGCCAGAAGCGGCAAAGCATATGCGGATGGATCGCAGCATATGTGGCAAAGCATATGCAGATGGGTTGCAGTGCGCCTTCTGGCAAAAATGCGATGTCCGGGTTCGCAACAGAACCTGTGAACGCGACAGTTCCGAGCCGACACAAGCGCATGCCCTGAATGCCAACGCAGGAACAGCGCGCAAGCGTCACCGCAGCCTTGTGCCGCACCACTGTTTGCCGCCATGTGATCACGCGGCTGCGGTGCGGCAGCGCCTCGGGCGTGGTGTTCCTGATGCTGGAGGATGAAACCGGGGCGGCGAATGTCGCAGTCTGGCGCAATATCTTTGGGCGTCATCGTGGCATGATCATGGGCGGGCGGTTGCTGTGCATTGCGGACATGTTGCAATGTCAGGGGATCAAGCCCCATCTGATCGTCGCGCGGATCAAGGATACCTCGGCCCGGCTCACCGTCTTGGGGCATCCCCGCCAGTGGCCATCGGCCAGACCGTCGCGCAAACCGGTGCCGCGTCGGCGCGCTGCCCCACCGCGTGCTGCCCCGGCGCGCGCCATCCACCCGCGCGCGCGGGCCTGACCTCTGTTGCCGAGATGGGGATTCCACTGATGTCAGGGACTGGTGGAGGCCGGCCGGTGGGGTCGGGCCAGTGAGATCAGCGTGGTGAAATCTGGGTGACGGGGCCAGAGCGGTCAGGGCCGAGATGTCAACCCGGCTGGATCAGG
>JAUNTV010000276.1 GCA_030538515.1 Paracoccus sp. (in: a-proteobacteria) | reverse complement strand
TCGGACCAGATGGCCGAGGTGCTGATGCTGCATCACCGCCTGTCGAAATCGGCGGCGGTGGCGGAATCGATCCGCATGCTGGACGCAGTGCGCATTCCCGATGCGAAGAACCGGGCGCGGCTTTACCCGCATGAGTTCTCGGGCGGGATGCGCCAGCGGGTGATGATCGCCATGGCGCTGCTGTGCAAGCCCGATGTGCTGATCGCCGATGAGCCGACGACCGCGCTGGATGTGACCGTGCAGGCGCAGATCATGGCGCTACTGGCCGAGTTGCAGGCCGAATTCGGCATGGCGATGATCCTGATCACCCATGATCTGGGTGTGGTCGCGGGCTCGTGCGAGCGGGTGATGGTCATGTATGGCGGTCGCGTGATGGAACGCGCGCCGACCGATCCCGCTTTCGCCGATCCGGCCCATCCCTATACGCAGGGGCTTCTGGCCGCGATCCCGCGCGTCGATCAGAAGGGCGACCGGCTTTCGGCCATTCCCGGCAGCCCGCCCAATATGTCGCGCCCGCCTGCCGGCTGCCCCTTTGCGCCGCGCTGCGATTACGTGATTGCGCCCTGTCTTGAAGAAATGCCGCCGCTGGAAGGTTTCGCCCCCGCCCGCGACCGCGCCTGCCATATCCCCGTCGATCAGGTCCGCAAAGGGCCACCCGCGCATGAGGATCTGCCCATGGAAAGCGCCGATGCGCCCGATGCCCCCGCAGGAGACGCAGAATGACCGATCCCCGGCCGCTTCTTGACGTCCAGGACATGCGCGTCACCTTCCCGATCCGGGGCGCGGGCGATCTGCCCTGGACGAAGCCGCGTCAGCTCCATGCCGTGGGCGGCGTCAGCTTCACGCTTGAACCTGGCGAGACCCTTGGCATCGTGGGCGAATCCGGTTCCGGCAAATCCACGCTGGCGCGCGGGCTGATCGGGCTGGCCCCGGCCACGGGCCGCGCGATCTGGCAGGATGGCACCGATCTGATCGGGCTTTCCCCGCGCGGGATGCTGAAATACCGCGCCGATATCCAGATGGTGTTTCAGGACCCCCTCGCCTCGCTCAACCCGCGCATGACCGTGGGCCAGATCATTGCCGAGCCGCTGACCACCCATCACCCCGGCCTGTCGCGCGACACGGTGAAAACCCGCGTCAAGGAGATGATGGAGCGCGTGGGCCTTTTGCCCAATCAGATCAACCGCTACCCGCATGAATTCTCGGGCGGGCAGTGCCAGCGCATCGGCATCGCCCGCGCGCTGATCGTCGCGCCGAAGCTGATCATCTGCGACGAACCCGTCTCGGCGCTGGATGTGTCCATTCAGGCGCAGGTCATCAACCTTCTGGCCGATCTTCAGCGCGATCTGGGGCTGGCGCTGATCTTCATCGCGCATGATCTGTCGGTGGTGAAGCATATCTCGGACCGGGTGCTGGTCATGTATCTGGGAAAGATCATGGAAATCGCGGGTGCCGATAGGCTTTACGCAAGCCCCCGTCACCCCTATACGCAGGCGCTTTTATCGGCGGTGCCCCTGCCCGACCCGCAACGTGAGCGTGAAAAGACGGTGATCCCCCTAAGCGGCGATCTGCCTTCGCCCATGGCTCCGCCCTCGGGCTGCGTGTTTCGCACGCGCTGCCCGCGCGCGGCGGCGCTTTGCGCGGAACGCCCGCCGCAATTGCAGGGTGAGGCCGGGCATCTGACCGCCTGCCATTTCCCCGGCCCCCTGACGCCCGGGGAAATCGCCCGTGCAGGCGGCACCCCCCGTCAGCCGGTCCCGGCCTGACCTGAGGGCGGGCGGGGGCCGGCCAGTCCGCGCCGCCCCGCCTGCCCGCGATTTTGCAAAGAAGAAGCCGATCCGCCGCCCCCCCAAAGGCAGGGGCGGCGCGTTAATCCGCTGCGGCTTCGGCCCGGCTTTTTCCCGCCACATCCAGCGCCAGCGTCGCGGCCATGAAAGCGCCCAGATCGCCGTCCAGCACGCCCTGGGTATCCGATGTCTCATGCGCGGTGCGCAGATCCTTCACCATCTGATAGGGATGCAGCACGTAAGACCGGATCTGATTGCCCCAGCCGGCATCACCCTTGGCGTCGTGCTGGGCGTTGATCTCGGCATTGCGGCGGTCAAGTTCAAGCTGGTAAAGGCGGGCTTTCAGCGCGTTCATCGCCGCTTCGCGGTTCTGGTGCTGCGATTTCATCGAACTGGTCACGACGATGCCGGTCGGCAGGTGGGTGATGCGCACCGCCGAGTCGGTGGTGTTCACATGCTGCCCGCCCGCCCCGGATGAGCGATAGGTGTCGATGCGGATATCACTGTCGGGCACGGTGATTTCGATATTGTCATCCACCACCGGATAGACCCAGACCGAGGAAAAGGACGTGTGCCGCCGTGCAGCACTGTCATAGGGCGAGATACGCACCAGCCGGTGGACGCCCGATTCCGTCTTGAGCCAGCCATAGGCATTATGCCCCGAAATCCGGTAGGCGGCGGAACGAATGCCCGCCTCCTCGCCCGGCGATTCGGAAATCAGTTCAACGTCATAGCCCTGCTTTTCCGCCCAACGCACATACATGCGCGCCAGCATGGAAGCCCAATCCGCGCTTTCCGTGCCGCCTGCGCCTGCGTTGATCTCAAGGAAGGTGTCATTGCCGTCGGCCTCGCCGTTCAGCAGGGCCTCAAGCTCCTTCTGCGCGGCCTCGGCGGCAAGGGCTTTCAGATTGGCCTCGGCCTCGGCGACAAGATCGGCGTCATCCTCGGCCTCGGCCAGTTCGACCATCTCGGCATTGGCTTCCAGATCGCCGGAAATGCGCTGATATCCTTCCACGGCATCCGACAGCGCCTGACGGTCGCGCATCAGCTTTTGCGCGCGCGCCGGGTCGTTCCACAGATCGCCATCCTCGATCATGGCGTTCAGTTCCTCCAGCCGGTGCGGCGCGGTTTCCCAATCCATGCGCTGCGCCAAAAGCCGCAGGGATTTGCGGATCGCTTCGATGGTGGCGGCGGTTTCGGCGCGCATGTTCGGTCCTTCCAGATCAGATCGGAGGCTGAGAAATAACGACTGGCCGCCCGCCCCGCAAGGCCGGCCGATGCCGCGCGCCCTAGTAAAGCCCGCCCGAGGATATGGTGCCGAAGTCGGATTTGCGCGGGATCACCCTTTGCTGGCCGGTCGAGGTGGTGATGGCGGTGGTGCCATGCGTGCCCTCGCCCGATCTGGGCAGTTCCTTCAGCGTCAGCGGCAGCCCGTCCACGCCGGGCATGATGCGCGCCTCGAACCCGCCGTCGATATAGCCCATGCCCATCGAGAAATCCGAGCCCTCGCGGAAATATTCCGAGATCACGTTATCGCCCGTCGCATCCGCCGACAGGCGCGCGCCGGTGAAGCGGTCGATCTTCTGGAAGTAGCCGCCCTCGGGCACCTTGAAGCTGGTGCCGCCATATTCCTTCACCGCCTCGCGCATGAAGGCGTTGAAGACGGGGACGCAAAGCGTGCCGCCAAAGGCGTTGCTGCCAAGCGTGCGTGGCTGGTCATGGCCCAGATAGCAGCCCGCCACGATATTCGAGCTGTAGCCCACGAACCACACATCCTTGGCGTCATTGGTGGTGCCGGTCTTGCCCGCGATCGGCACCGGCAGGTTCACCCCCTTGCCCGAGCCGCGCGTGACCGCGCCTTCCATCATCGATGTGATCTGATAGGCGGTGATGGCGTCCATCACGCGTTCCCGGCTGGCCTTGACCTCGGGCGCGGTGCCTGCGGGCAGCGCACCCCGCCCGCAGCCCGCACAATCGCGCTGATCATGGCGGTAGATGGTGCGCCCGCGCCGGTCCTGCACGCGGTCCACCAGTGTGGGCTCCACCCGCTCGCCGCCATTGGCGAACATCGCGTAGGCGGCGACCATGCGGTAAAGCGTGGTCTCCTGCGCGCCAAGCGAATTGGCCAGGAAGGGGCGCATCTGGCCCGGATCATAGACGCCGAATTTCTCGGCATAGCGGGCGACCTGATCCATGCCGATATCTTGCGCGATGCGGATCGTCATCAGGTTGCGCGACTGCTCGATCCCGGTGCGCAGCGGCGTCGGCC
>JAUNTV010000275.1 GCA_030538515.1 Paracoccus sp. (in: a-proteobacteria) | reverse complement strand
TCAACGCCTGGAACCGCTTTGCGGTGGGGTTTGGTTCGGTTCATGCGCTGCGGGCAGATGCGGGCGCGACGCCGTAAGCCTGCGCGGGCTTTTCCTGGCCCATACGCAGGCCAGAATGCGCCCATGGCGCGGGCCAGGAAGCCGCGATCCCATCACCGCTGACGGAACCGGCCGGGATCAGGCCCCGGCCTGATCCTTCATCGGCACGGCAGCCATGGCGGCCAGCAGGGCCGCGCGATGGGTGGCGATCAGGCTTTCCAGCATGGCCACCCGTTCGGGCGTGAAATGACCGGCCTTGTCCAGCATATTGACCGTGCCGGTGATCTGCCGCCCGTCCGGGACGGGGATGTTCAGCGCCGCCTCGCAGCCAAGGGCATTGATCAATGCGTGGTCGGGGAAATAGGGCGCGAATTCGGCGGTGCTGTTGGCGACGAAGCTTTCGCCCGCCCCGATCACACGATCCGACCAGCCGTCGGGGATCATGGGCTTGACGCCCGAGACGGGATAATCGCCCGGATGCGAGCTATAGGCCCGCCGCGCAAGGCCCGCGCTGCGGTCCAGCACGGTCACGGTGAACAGCCGCACACCGCAGGCGGCATCGGCATCGCGGTGAAGCCGGGCGAAGACGGCATCGGCATCGGTTTCGGGCGCGGATTGCGGGGCAGACATGGAACCTCCGGCGGAAGGAAGGACCGGGGGCGGAAACCACGCCCGCCCCGGCGGAATGATATCAGTTCTTGGTGACAAGCCGATAGAACACGTAATCGGCATTGGCGCCGTTGACATAGCCCTGAACATTGTCGGCCATGGCAACCTGCTTGGCGGCCTGGAACATGATGACGAAGGGGGCCTCGGCCTGCACCTGACGTTGCAGGTCAAGATACATCTCAAGACGCTTTTCGGGGTCCTGTTCGGCCAGAGCGGCCATGGTTTCGGCGTTCATTTCCTCGGGCGGCATCCATGCGTTGCGCCAGGTCGTGGTCGAGGCATAGAAATCATCGCCGTTATTGGCGTTATAGGCGAAAGCCTTGGCGTTGGAATGCGGGTCCATGAAATCCGGCCCCCAGTAAAGCAGCATGCCCTGATGCGTGCGCGCGCGGTATTTCGTGATGACCTGCGCGCCGGTGCCGGGCAGGATCTCGAAATTGATGCCGGCGGGCGCGAAGCTTTGCTGCAGGCTGGCCGCCATATCCGTGAACGGGGCCGAGTTGATCACGTCAAGCTGAATGGTCAGCGGCAGGTCGACATTGCCTGCCGCAAGAATTTCTTTTGCCTTTTCAAGATCGTAATCAAAGGGCGTGTCATCCAGCGCGCCGGGGAACCCGTTGGGCCAGAAGGCCTGATGCACCTCCATCTGGCCCTTCAGGAAACTGTCGGCCATGCCCTGATAATCGACCAGATAGCGCGAGGCTTCCCACAGCGCGGGGTTGGTCAGCGCGTCGTTCTTCTGGTTGAAGCTGAACCAGTGCACGGCGGCCTGCGGATAGGTCTCGACCCGGACCGTATCATTGCCCGCCAGACCCGCGACCTGATCGGGGCTGAGGTTCTTGGCCATGTCGATATCGCCGGTTTCCAGCAGCAGGCGCTGGGTCGCGGCCTCGGGGACATGGCGGATCAGCACACGTTCCATCGCGGGCGCGCCATCGTAATAGGCGGGATTGGCTTCCAGCATCAGCGCCTCGGCGGGGGCGAAGCGGGTCAGCTTGAACGGGCCGGTCCCGGCAGAGTTGGCGTTCAGCCACTCATGCCCCATGTCGCCGTCCTTTTCATGCTGCATCACGGTTTCCATATCGACCACCGATGCCGGGCGCGAGGCCAGCACGTTCAGCACGAATGAGGGTGCGAAATCGCCTTCCCATCGCGCGGTGACGGTATTGCCGTCCACAGTGACCATCTGTTCGATATTCTGGGCGGTCCAGCCCAGATTGCCCAGAATGAAGGCCGATGCCTTGTCCAGCACCAGCACGCGCTTCCAGCTTCCCACGACATCCTCGGCGCGCAGCGGATTGCCGGAATGGAACGTCACCCCGTCGCGCAGCGTGAAGGTGACGGAACGCGCGGGCGCGTCGATTTCCCAGCTTTCGGCAAGACCGGGGGCAAGCTGGGTGGTATCCTCGGCCCCGTAATGGACAAGCTGGTCATAGGTATTGGTGACATATTCGCCCGAGGTGAACTCGTAAGCCGTGGCCGGGTCGATGGTCACGATATCGTCGATGTTCTGGGCGATCACCAGCGCATTGTCGGGCGTGGCGGCCAGCACCGGCGCGGTGGCCAGTGCCAGCAGGCTGGCGGCAAGGGACATTCTTATGGCGGTCATGTTTTTTCCTCTCCTGTTATTGGGGTCGTGGCGGCGGGGTTACGGGTTTTCCATGCGGCGTCCGATCAGGCGCGGGGTGGTGCCGGTCCACAGAAGGCGCAGCGACCCCGCCCCGATATTGGCGAAGGAATGCGGGGTCTCGCCCATGAAATGCAGCGAATCGCCCACATCCAGCGTAAAGACGGCATCGCCCAGTGTCTGGCGCAACCGCCCTTCCAGCACGAGGATGATTTCCTCGCCCGGATGGGCGGTCACTTCCGAACGGTAGCCTTCGGGCACATGCACGATCAGCGTCGAAAGCACGCCCCCCGGCAGCGCCGTGGTCAGCCGCTCATAGCCGAGCACGCTGCCGGGCAGCGAAAACCGCGCGCGCCCCTCGGCGCGGCTCAGGCTGTCGGCGGGCTTGGGCGAGGTGATGAAGAATTCGACATCCACGCCAAGCGCATCCGCCAGACTGGCCAGCGTGCCAAGGCTGGGCGTGGCCTTGTCGCGTTCCACAAGGCTGAGAAAGCCGACCGAAATCCCCGCCCGGTCAGCCAGCGCCTGCAAGGTCATTGCCGCCTTGCGCCGCAAATCGCGGATACGGCCGCCGAATGCAGGCGCGGGATCGGCCCGGCGCGCGGGCTTCGGCAGGGATCGGGCTTCGCGGGCCGGCTCTGGCATCGGGGCCTCCTTTCGCGGAAGCGTAGTAAAAAAATTTTACCCAGTCAAAAATATTTGATAAGCGGCAGGCCGGAGGAACACCGATGACCCAGATCCGCCTTGGCGGCACCGTGCAATTCCTGCTGACGCTTGCGGCTACATTTCTGGGGCTGCTGGCGCTGACCTTCGTGATCGGGCGGGTGATCCCCATCGATCCGGTGCTGGCGGCGGTGGGCGACCGGGCCAGCCGCGAAACCTACGAGGCCGCGCGCCTTGCCATGGGCCTTGATGATCCGATGATCGTGCAGTTCACCCGCTATGTGGGCGCGGTGCTGCGCGGCGATCTGGGCGTCTCGGTCTCGACGGGCCGCGCGGTCACGGCGGATCTGGCGCGGGTCTTTCCGGCGACATTCGAAATGGCGACGCTGGGGATCATCATCGGCGTGGTTCTGGGCGTGCCGATGGGGGTCATCGCCGCCGCGCGTCAGGGGTCGTGGATCGATCAGGTCATCCGCGTCATCGGGCTGGCGGGCTATGCGATCCCGGCCTTCTGGCTGGGGCTGGTGGGGCTGGTGGTCTTTTACGCCAGGCTGCGGCTGGTCGGCGGGCCGGGGCGGGTCGACCTGTTCCTTGACGGGATCGTGCCCGCGCGCACCGGGCTTTTGCTGATCGACAGCGCCATCGCCGGCAACTGGGAGGTGTTCCGCAGCGCGCTTTCGCATATCGTGCTGCCCGCGACGATCCTTGGCTTCTTCGCACTGGCCTATATCGCGCGCATGACCCGCAGCTTCATGCTGGAACAGCTGGGGCAGGAATTCATCACCACCGCCCGCGTGAAGGGCGTGCCCGAGCGCCTGATCCTGTGGCGTCACGCCTTTCGCCCGATCCGGGTGCAACTGATCACCGTGATCGGGCTGAGCTATGCCGGGCTTCTGGAAGGCTCGGTCATGATCGAGACGGTCTTTTCATGGCCCGGCATCGGCAGCTACCTGACCACGGCGCTTCTGAACGCGGATATGAACGCCGTTCTGGGCGCGACACTGGTGATCGGGGCGGTTTTCATCATCATCAACAAGGGATCGGACGCGCTTTACCTGCTTCTGGACCCGAGGGCGCGGGCATGAACATCCTCA
>JAUNTV010000274.1 GCA_030538515.1 Paracoccus sp. (in: a-proteobacteria) | reverse complement strand
CTGATCGGTGCCATCATGGCGCGCTGGCAGATCCCGCCTGCCGGCGTGATCGGGCATTCCGATATGGCACCGGGCCGCAAGATCGACCCCGGCCCGCGTTTCGACTGGGCCAGGCTGGCCGGGCAGGGGCTGGCCACCCATCCCGCGCCGCCTCTTCTGTCGCCCGAAACCGCCCCCCCCTTGGCCGAGAGCCTTGCCGCCATCGGCTACGGCACCGATGCCCCGCCCGAGGCCCTTCTGCACGCCTTCCGCCTGCGCTTCCGCCCCGGTGCGACCGGCCCCGAAAGTGCCGCCGACCGCCAGATCGCCGCCGCCGCCGCCCGCGCCTTCGCGGAGGCGCGCGAAAAGGCGTAACCCCCGCGCAGAGGCCGGGGGCCTCGGCTTCCTCCTTGCCCGATGCCCAAAGCTTCAGGCGCGGCGGGTCTGCGCGCGGTCACGTCCCCCCTTGCTCCGTTCCGGGGCAAGGGATAGGTGCTGGCAATGGATATTCAACGCTACCGCCCCCATGTCATAGCGACGCTTTCGCTTGGCCTGCCGCTTGTCGGGGGTCATCTGGCGCGGATTGCGATTGGCACCAGTGATACCGTCATGGTGGGCTGGTATGGGGTCGATGCGCTGGCGGCGCTTGTGCTGGCGACCTCGTTCCTGTTCATCCTGATGATGCTGGGGGCGGGCTACGGGATCGGCGCGCTTGGCCTTCTGGCCACTGCCCATGCGCGCGGCGACACGACCGAGATGCGCCGCGCCACCCGGATGGCGCTGTGGCTTTCGACCATCCATGCAGCCCTTGTCATGCCGCTTCTGTGGTTCGCCAGGCCGGTCATGCTGGCGCTTGGCCAGGAAGAGATCGTGGCCCAGCTTTCGCAGGATTACCTGCGCATCGCCGGTTTCGGGGCCGGGCTGACGCTTTGGGCGATGGTGCTGAATTCCTATCTGGCCTCGATGGAGCGCACGCAGGTCGTGCTTTGGCTGACGGTGGCGGGCCTGCCGCTGAACATCGCGCTGAACTGGGTGTTCATCTTCGGCAATCTGGGCGCACCGGCCCTTGGCGTGCAGGGGGCGGCGATTGCCTCGGTGGTGACGCAGGGGGTGACGCTGGCGGCGATCATCGCCTATGCGCTCTGGCTGCCGCAGACCCGGCCCATCGCGCTGATGCAACGCTTCTGGAGACCCGACTGGCCGGCCTTCCGCGCCATCTTCCGGCTTGGCCTGCCCGTGGGGCTGACGCTGGTGGCGGAAATCGGCATGTTCGTGGGCAGCAATATCATGATGGGCTGGTTCGGCAAGCAGGCGCTTGCGGCGCATGGGATCGCGCTGCAACTGGCCTCGATCACCTTCATGTTCCAGCTTGGCATTTCCAACGCCGCCACGATCCGCATCGGACAGGCGCGCGGCATGGGCAATGCGGGGATGATGCGGGACGGCGCCCGGACGGTGATCTGGATATCGGCCATTTTCGGGGTGCTGACGAGCCTTCTGTTCATCTTCTGGCCCAAGCCGCTGGTGGCGCTTTACCTTGATCCGGCCAATCCCGAATCCGGTGCGATCCTGGGCCTTGCCGTGGGGCTGATGTTCTGGGCGGCGCTGTTCCAGCTTGCCGATGCGTTGCAGGTGCAGGGGCTTGGCCTGTTGCGCGGGGTGCAGGATACGCGGGTGCCGATGTGGCTGGCGGCGATCAGCTATTGGGGGGTCGGGCTGCCGGCGGGCTATGTGCTGGCTTTCCCGCTTGGCATGGGACCGGGCGGACTTTGGGCGGGGCTTCTGGTCGGGCTATGCGTCGCTGCCGTGCTGATGCTGCGCCGCTTCTGGGCGGGGCTGGCGCGCGGGGACTGGACCCGGACTGGCCGGACGGGCTAATCTGCCCCCCGAAGCAAAGCTGAAAGGCCGCCCATGCGCCCCGTTTTCGTGCAGTTCCGCTGCGCCCCCGGCCGGACCTATGAGGTCGCCGATGCCATCTATGACCGCGAGGTCGTGTCCGAGCTTTATTCCACCTCGGGGGAATATGATCTTCTGGCCAAGGTCTATATCCCCGAGGATGCCGATATCGGGCATTGGCTGAATGAGCGTCTGTTCGGGATCGAAGGGATCAGCCGCACGCTGACCACCATGACTTTCAAGGCGTTCTAGATTGCGCGTGGCAAGGCGGTGGCAAACCGCGCCGCCTGTTCTGGCTGAGGGCTGGGGATTGAGCATTCATACAAAGACGAAGCGGCAGATGCCTGCGCTTTCGGCCCGGCCCTGTCCCCTGTCACCCGATGGCCGCGCCATGACCCCAACCGAATGAGGCCCCGATGTCCTTCTTTTCCAAGCTGCGCGAGCGGCTGACCAAATCATCCTCGAAGATCGGGCAGGGGCTTGACGATCTGGTGGGCAATGACGCGCCCGCGCCCGAGACGAGAGCGCCCGAGCCACCGCTGACGCCCCCCGCGCCCGCGCCGGAACCCGCGCCTTCAAGGCCCGGACTGATGGGGCGGCTTTTCGGTGGCGCTGCCACCCCTGCCGAGCCGCGCCGCGAGCTGGACGACGATATGCTTGAGGCGCTGGAAGATACCCTTGTCGCCGCTGATATGGGCGTCGATACCGCGCTGCGCGTCACCGCCAATATCGCCGAGGGGCGGATGGGCCGGCGCATTTCCGCGACCGAGCTGAAGACCCTTCTGGCCGATGAGATCACGCGCATCATGACGCCGGTGGCGCAGCCGCTGCCGCTTTACCCCAAAAAGCCGCAGGTGGTGCTGGTGGTGGGCGTCAACGGGTCGGGCAAGACCACCACCATCGGCAAGCTGGCCAGCCAGTTCCGCGCGGCGGGCAAGAATGTGGTGATCGCGGCAGGTGACACGTTCCGCGCCGCTGCGGTCGAACAATTGCAGGTCTGGGGGCAGCGCGCGGGCGTGCCGGTCCTGACCGCGCCCGAAGGCTCGGACCCTGCCAGCCTTGCCTTTGACGCCATGACGCGGGCCGAGGCCGACGGCGCCGATCTTCTGATGATCGACACTGCCGGGCGCTTGCAGAACCGTGCCGATCTGATGGAGGAACTGGCCAAGATCGTGCGCGTCATTCGCAAGAAGGACCCGGACGCGCCCCATAACACGCTGCTGGTGCTGGATGCGACCACCGGGCAGAACGCGATCAGCCAGGTCGAGACCTTCCGCAAGCTGGCCGATGTTTCCGGGCTGGTGATGACCAAGCTGGACGGGACGGCGCGCGGCGGTGTGCTGGTGGCACTGGCCGACAGGTTCGGCCTGCCCATCCATGCCATCGGCGTGGGCGAGCAGATCGACGATCTCGACGCGTTCGAGCCCGCCGATTTCGCTCGCGCCCTTGTCGGGCTGTAGGCCGGTCGGGGGTCGGGGATCGGGGGCGGGCATGCGTGACTGGCTGATGCGGCAGGTGCCCCCGGTGACGGCTTTCGCGGGCGTGGCCCTGGCACCGGCGCTTCTGCTGATCTGGGGCGCGACAGGGGGCGGCGGCTGGCCGCTCTGGGCGGGGTTTCTCTGGATGGCGATTGCCGCGCCCCTGGCCGATACGCTGATTGCGCGGGGCTTTGGCGATGCCCGGCCGGGTGCGCGCTTTCCGGGGGCCGATCTGCTGCTGGTGGTGCTGGCGGCGGTCCATCTGGGGCTGATGCTGGCTGCGCTTGGCGGTTTTGCGGGCGACGGGCTTGGCTGGCCCGCGCGGATCGCGCTGTTTCTTGGCGCGGGCATGTGGTTCGGGCAGGTTGCCAACAGCACGGCGCATGAGCTGATCCACCGTGGCGATCGCCGTCTGTTCCGGCTTGGCGCGGGGATCTATGTCAGCCTGCTGTTCGGCCATCATGTCAGCGCGCATCGGCTGGTCCACCACATCCATGTGGCCACGCCCGAAGACCCCAATTCGGCCCGGTCAGGGGAAAGCTTCTGGCGCTTTCTGCCGCGCGCCTGGACGGGTTCCTTCCGCGAGGGCTGGCGCGCCGAGGCCCGCCGCGCCAGGCAATCGGGCCGCGCCAACCCCTATCTTTACTGGGTTTCCGGGGCGGCGGGCTGCATCCTTCTGGCCTTCGCGCTTTTCGGGGCGCGGGCGGGGCTGGATTATATCCTGCTGTGCCTTTACGCGC
>JAUNTV010000273.1 GCA_030538515.1 Paracoccus sp. (in: a-proteobacteria) | reverse complement strand
CATCGTTTCTGCCGGGGGCGGGCGCGCTCAGGCGTGATCTGCATGATCTGGCGCAATCGGGCGCGGTCTGGGTCGATGTCAGCGCGCCGGGCGATGCCTGTTCTTTCGGGCTTTGCGACCCGGTGGCGGTGTCGCGCTGCCTGCCCGAAGGGGGCGGCGGGCCGCTGATCCTGTCGGCGGCCTTCACCCGGACGCTCAGCACGGACAAGCGGCGTGCCCTGCGCTACCGCTGGTTTCGCCTGCATTTCCAGTATCTGTGCGCCTTCGACCAGCCCGGCGTTTACGATTATTTCCAGATCACCGCAGGCCCCTTGACGCTGGCGGAACGCTTCCGGGACCGGTCCCATTCACCGGGCCGCATCACCACGCCCGCCAATCGCTGGCATTACCCATGATCGCGCCCAAACCCCCTTCGTCCGAGGGTCGCCGCGGCCTGATCCATTACCTGCGCCACTTCCGGCGCGACCTTCTGTCAGCGCTGCCCGCGCGTCTTTACCGGGCATGGATGGCCGAATTCCGCGCCGGTCCCATCCACAGCTTCCTGTGCAACGATCCCGATCTGGTCACGCTGATCCTGCGCGAAAGGCCCGGCGATTTCCCCAAGTCGAACCGGCTGCGCGAGGGGCTGGCCCCGCTTCTGGGGCGCTCGGTCTTTGTCACCAATGGCGCGGAATGGGCGCGCCAGCGCCGCATCATCGACCCCGCATTCGAGGGCGGCCGCCTGCGCGAGATCTTCCCCCATATGGCCGGGGCGGCGCGCGCCGCCCGCGCCCGCCTGCCCGACAATGCCGAGATCGACCTTGAACCGCTGACCGCCCATGTCGCGGCCGATGTGATCTTCCGCACCCTGTTTTCGCTGCCGATCGAGGACCGGCTGGCCGCGCAGGTCTTTGCCAGCTTCCGTGCGCATCAGGATGCACAGCCCATCGTGAATATCGCGGCCGTCCTGCCCCTGCCCGGCTGGCTGCCGCGTTTTCATTCGCGCCGCACCCGGCGAACGGCTGCCCATATCCGCGGCCTGATCACGAGGATGGTCGAAGACCGCGCCCGCGCCATCGCCGGAAACCGCGCGCCTGACGATCTGGCCAGCCGGATCATGACCACGCCCGACCCCGAAACCGGCCAGTGCTTCACGCCCCCCGAAATGGTCGATCAGGTCGCCATCTTCTTTCTGGCCGGGCATGAGACATCGGCCTCGGCGCTGGCATGGGCGCTCTGGCTTTTGGCGGCACATCCCGAATGGCAGGATCGGGTGGCCATCGAGGCACAGGCACTGGACCCGGAAAATCTTTCTTTTCCAGATATATCGCGCCTGAATCTCAGCCGGGACACCTTCCGCGAGGCGCTGCGCCTTTATCCGCCCGTGCCGATGATGGTGCGCGAAGCCGCCTGCCCCGAGCATTTCCGCGACCGCCCCGTGCCCAGGGGCGCGCAGCTTGTCATCTCGCCCTGGCATCTGCATCGCCACGAACGGATCTGGGAAAACCCCGATCTTTTCGACCCCGGCCGATGGTCGCAAGGGGCCACCAAAGACAGCGCCCGATGCGCCTATATCCCCTTTTCCGCTGGCGCGCGCGTCTGCCCCGGCGCGGGTTTCGCCATGGTGGAAGGGCCGCTGATCCTGTCGATGATCCTGCGCGATCACCGGCTGGAACCGGCTGCCGACACGCCGGTCCCGGTCGCCCGCCTGACCGTTCGCGGCAGGAACGGCATCCGCGTCAGGATTTCACCGCGCGGCCCCCGTCCCCCTTGCCATCCGTGACGCGGGTATAGGTGCCCTCGCCCGCCAGAATGCCCCGGAAACCGCCCGGCTCATCCAGCGAGAAGACGATGATCGGCAGCTTGTTATCCCTTGCCAGCGCAATCGCCGAGGCATCCATCACGCCAAGGTTCTTCTGCAACGCCTCGTCATAGCTGACCTCATCATAGCGCCTGGCGTCGGGGTATTTCTTGGGGTCCTTGTCATAGACGCCATCCACCTTTGTGCCCTTGAAAATTGCCTGACAATTCATCTCGTTAGCGCGCAATGTCGCGGCGGTATCGGTGGTGAAATAGGGGTTTCCGGTGCCGGCGGCAAAGATGATGACGCGCTTCTTTTCCAGATGACGCACGGCGCGGCGGCGGATGTAGGGCTCGGCCACCTCATCCATGCGGATCGCGCTGATCACGCGGGTGTGGATGCCCTTGGCCTCCAGCGCGGATTGCACCGCCAGCGCGTTCATCACCGTGGCCAGCATGCCCATATAGTCGGCGGTCGTGCGCTCCATCCCCTGGGCGGCCCCTTGCAGGCCACGGAAGATATTGCCGCCGCCGATGACCATGCAGACCTCGACCCCCAGCTTATGGACCGATTCGACCTCATCGGCGATGCGCGCAACGGTCGGCGGATGCAGCCCGAAGCCCTGATCGCCCATCAGCGCCTCGCCCGAGATTTTCAGCATCACGCGATCATAGCTGGTCGGGGCTTTGGTTTCGGCATCAGTCATCGGGGCATCCCTTCCAGCGGTTCAACTGCCCGGCAAAATGTCGCAAAAGAGGGGCAGGTTCAACCGCCCAGAAGGATGAAGATGGGAACGGATTTCTCTGACGCCATCGCCGCGACCGATCCCGCGCGCCATGTCGTGATCGCGGGGCCGACGGCGGCGGGGAAATCGGCGCTGGCGCTGGCGATCGCGCGCGCGCAGGGCGGCACGGTGGTCAATGCCGATGCGATGCAGATCTGGGATTGCTGGCGCGTGCTGACGGCGCGGCCCGATGCGGGCGATACCGCCGCCGCGCCGCATGCGCTTTACGGCCATGTCGCGCCGGGGCAAAGCTATTCCGTGGGCGACTGGCTTGGCGATGTGGCGCGGCTGAAGGGGCGGCTGATCATCGCGGGCGGCACCGGGCTTTACCTGACGGCGCTGACATCCGGGCTGGCGGTGATCCCGCCAACCCCGCCCGAGGTCCGCGCGCAGGGCGATGCCATGCTGCGCGCGGGCGATCTGGCCGGGATGATCGCCGCGCTCGATGCGCCGACACGCGCGAAGATCGATCTGCAAAACCCCGTCCGCGTTCAGCGCGCATGGGAGGTGCTGATATCCACCGGGCGCGGCCTTGCCGATTGGCAGGCCGATACCCCCCCGCCCCTGATCGCGCCCGAAACCGCCACCTGCCTTGTGCTGAATGCCGACCGCGACTGGCTGGCAGACCGCCACATGAGCCGCTTCAACGAGATGTGGCGGACCGGCGCCGTCGATGAGGTCCGCGCGATGCTGCCCCGATGGGACGCCCGCGCGCAATGGGCACGCGCCATTGGCGCGCCCGAGATCATGGCCCATCTGCGCGGCGAAACCGACGCCGAAACCGCCAAAACCCGCGCCGTCATCGCCACGCGGCAATATGCGAAATCGCAACGCATCTGGTTTCGCGCGCGCATGAAAGGCTGGCGGCAATTGCGGGTCGGGCCGGTCTGAACCCGACACCCGCAGCTTTCATCCGCAAGGCCGGGATCGGGCATCCGGGCGCTGCCACCGCAGCAGGCGGGGCTTAATCCGCGCCCTCTGCCCTATCCGCCTGCCGCCCGCGAAACCCCATGGCGACGACGAATTTTTCCGACGAATCCGACCGCGAGGCGGGCGGCTTCACATTCGCCACCTTCTCGAAATTCTGTTTCAGCAGCGTTTGCAGCCCCTGCTCCGCCCCGCCAGCCAGCACCTTCGCCACGAAAGTCCCGCCCGAGGCCAGCACGTCGAAGGCAAGCTGCGCCGCCGCCTCGACCAGGGCCACGATGCGCAGATGGTCCGTGCCCTGATGCCCCGAGGATGACGCCGCCATATCCGACATCACCACATCGGCCTCGCCCCCCAGCCATGCCTTGACCTGATCGTCGGCGCCCTCTTCCAGAAAATCCAGCACATGGATTTCCGCGCCGGGAATCGGGTCGACCTCTTGCAGGTCCACACCGATGATCCGGCCCTGCTTCTTGCCCGATTTCTCGCCCAGGGCATTGATGCGCGGGATCGCCACCTGCAACCAGCCGCCCGGCGCGCAGCCCAGATCGACGACGCGGGCACCGGGCAGAAGAAAGCGGTATTTATCGTCAAGTTCCAGGA
>JAUNTV010000272.1 GCA_030538515.1 Paracoccus sp. (in: a-proteobacteria) | reverse complement strand
CCTGAGCGCCTCGCATCATTTCGTCAGCGAGGCCTATGGCACCGGCACCGAAAGCGACGACTACGCCTTCACCGGCAGCTACACCCTGATGCCCGACACCGCACCGATGGCGCCGCCCAAGCGCACCCCGCTGGCCGTGGTGCAAGGCCCGCAGACCGCCATGGTGGTCGGCGAAGGCGAGATCGACTGCGACGAATACGGCCGGATTCTCGTGCGATTCCATTGGGATCTGGACGGCGCGCACTCCATGCGCTGTCGGGTCAGCCAGAACTGGGCCGGCGCGGGCTGGGGCGGTATGGTCATCCCCCGGATCGGCATGGAGGTGGTGGTTGAGTTTCTGGAGGGCGATCCAGATAAGCCGTTGGTGACGGGGTGTGTGTATAATGGAAAGAATGGGGTGCCCTATCCATTGCCCGCGAACAAAACCGTCTCAACCTTCAAGTCTGACACTCATCAGGGCGACGGCTATAACGAATTCCGCTTTGAGGATGAAAAGGGCCGGGAAGAGGTCTTCTTGCATGCCCAAAAGGACCACAACACCGTCATTGGAAACGACGAATCGCATCGGATCGGCAACATGCGCCTGAAGGTCGTCGGCGCCGATCAGAGGGAACGAATCGGTCGGGACAAGCAGATTGATGTCGGCCGCGACCATGTCGAGACCATCTCCCGGGACGAACGGAAATTTGTGCGTAGAAACGCAGAGCGCGAAGTTACGAAAGACAGCTTCGATTACGTCAACAATCACCGGATTGAATACACCCATGCCAATCATCAAGAAGAAATCGGTGCCCATCACTACATGAAGGTGGAAGGCGAATCTGAGGTACAGGTGGGATCGAAGCTGTTCCAGCATTCGAAAATGCAGGTACTGCACGCGAAGGACAAATTCATCATTGGCGGACCGGGCGGAACCATCGAGATAAACCCCTCGGGTGTAATCATCCGCGCCGTGAAGATCGAACTGAAGGCCCCGGTCGAAGTCAGCAGCGGTGCACCTGATCAGATCGCCAGCCTTGAGAGCGCTGTCAACGAAGGGCTGGAGCTGGCCCAGATCTGTGTTCGAAAGTTAACCGAAGAATGAGGCAGGTGCAGAACTCAGAGATCAGGCGAGAGCTTGTGCATCGCATACCTCTAAGCGGGAATATTATTGATGCGCTGAAACCGCTGCTTTTCGGCGTAGTCCGTCCGCGTAGCCGGAATGCCACGATCATTGCCGGGGACGGGACCGAAACTGCGTTTCATACCTATCTGCTGATAGAGGCTGCCCGTCGGCCCGATATCGAAACAGTTCTTCAGGGGTTCGGCGTGCAATATATGCCGCTATATCAGGGCGCTTCGGCGGATAGGCTGGCGAGGCACGCGCCCTATCTGGCGAAAGTCGAGAACCAAGGTCGTGCCGCCGAATGGCTGATCCGGGAAAGCTGGGGACAAGGCTGGGGCGTCTGGCTACGCAGTACACGGAACTTGGGCGAATTGAGGCAACATTTCAGGAAATTCACCCAACTCTACAATCCGACCGAAAATCGCTGGTATATCTTCCGCTTCTATTCTCCAGAGGTGGCACGCCGGACCATCCCGTCGCTTCCGCCCCGCCAGTATGGCGAATTCCTGCAGGGCATCGCTGCACTGATCGCCGCCACGGAGGACGGCAAAGCTGCCGTCATGATCTGAGCATGCAGTTGACCGACGAGATATTCCAGAGCCTGCGCTCGGGCAAGTTCGAGGATTTCCTCGATACCGGGGCCGATGAGCTCACCACGCAATTCCCGGAGCGGTTTTCGGGCATGGCCCGCATCGAGGCGCATGACGCTGCGCGCAACGTGGTCGGCGAAAGCTACGAAGAAACCCAGCGGCTGGGGCGACCCAGCGCGCTGCTCTCCATGCGCATCGCCTATGCACGGCTGACACTTGGCGCGGGCGTGCTGTCCGACCCGCGCTTTCCGCTTATTGCGGAACTCTGCGAACGGCAGGCGACGGCGCGCAAGATCGATGACGACAAGACGATCGGCGAGTTTCTCGCGCGGATGGAACCCTACTGGAAACAAGATCACCTCCCCGAGGTCTGCCGGATCGAGATCGAACTGACATCCCAATCGTTTTCTCATGCCGAGGGTTGGGCAAGCGCCCTGAATATGCTGATGCCCTCGCATCTGGCTCGTGGGGGCGTGGCGAGCGAGGCTGAAATGCGCGCCTTCATTAATGCCACCTACGCAGACGCGTGGCATCTCGGCCTGCATGACCAAACATCGATCCTGCGGCATGTGCTGCTTGCTGAGGCGCTCGGCCTGAAATTCTTCATCGATCCGCAATACCCTGATTGGATGGCTGTTTATGATGCTGCCAATCCTCGCCACATTACCTCTGCACTGAAAGATACATTCAGTATAAAATACCATCGGCAGGAGAATTGATCATGCCGCCATTTGAACCCACCCAACACTACGATGACATCGATCCGGCAAACTGCCCCACCGGCGTCTGCGGCACCGATGTCTGCTTTGCAGCCGATCCGACGAATGGACTGGGTGACATGGATCGGGCGCTTGGTCTGCGAGATCCTGGCGCAGGACTTCTGGTGGAGGACATCATCGCGCAGAAAGGGTCGCCTTTCCTGAAATTCTGGCTGCGCCTCATGCAATCCTATGAGGACGCGCATGGCCGCGAAGAGCGCATCAAGATAGCGACGCTGTTTTCGCCAGGACTGGAGCGCGAATGGTATTATGAAATGGATTTTTCCAGCGATGTCGGAACCGCCTATACGGCGATGTATGGCTGGACAGATCATGTTTCCAACGACCCCTCGTTTTACGAGAGCTATGAGCCTGGAATCATTGCCACGGTTCCGTCGAATATCGTCCGGTCCAGAAACAAACTGGTTCTGATGATGGACAAGCCTTACGACCAGTTCACCGATGCCGAAATGCGGCAACTCGCGACCAGGATGAAGCAGGCGATCGAGATCGAGCAGCAGTTCTCGCAATGGGCGAAAACCGCATTCGATGCTGCGATGATTGGGTTAACGGCCCTCGCTCTGGTCTCGGGTGTCGGAGCGGTGGTAGGTGCCGGGACACTGGCCTTGCGCGCCGCCGCCCTGGTCGTGCTGGCAATCGAGGTGTCGGACGCTACGCAGACGTTTTCTTCTTTCATCGGGGGTGGCGAGGGCGTCAATCCGTTGGAGGAGGCCGCCGCGTTTCTCGGGCGCAGTCTCGGGGACTCGGACGGCGAAAAGGCCATGCGGACCGCCTACAGCATGATCAATATTGCCGTTGGCGTGAAGGGAAAGTGGCGGGCGATGGCGATCATTCCGGCTGGCCTTGCCTATGGCGATCCGGGCGCATTGCTGCAACCGACAACAGCCAACGAGGTTGAAGTCTGGGAGGGGCAGTAATGGGTAAGTACAACAAGATCCGTGCATCGACGCTGGTTTCCCTAGCAGTTGACCTGCGCAAGGCGAGGTTCAGGTTCTCATTCCAGAAATACCCGAACATGCGCAACAAGTATGAGATCGTGGTCGAGGGGCCACCGGGCACAAAAGCGAATTTCCGAACTGTCGTTGGCTCTAACGAAGAAATGTTCAAAATCAACGACGCCATGCAGACAGGCGGCGCGAAGCTTCTGTTCAATCTGTCAGGTGCAGTCGGAAGGTTCGGCGAGGATGCAGTTCTCAGAGCCTTGCGGAACGGCAATATTCCGTCGAAAAAGTTCACCGTAACAAGGAACGGACAGGCGCTTGAATTCGACATGAGGGACATGACATTCGGCAATCCGATCCAGATCCAGAACAGGTCAGGACATGGCCTGGATGTTTCGATCCCGATCATCCAGCCGCGCCCGCCCGCGCCCCATCATGTGGTCATGGACGTCAAGTCGAGAATGGGCTCCGATCTGCCGTTTCCGCAGCTGAGCGAGGCGCAGAGAGGGGATAACTATATCAGAAGGCAGATTGCTGCAGTGGAAAAAGGAATCGAAGCTGCGAATGATGCAATAAAAAGAGGGCGGCAAAGGGGAAGGACGTGGGAGGACATGATCGCTCATGAGCATGCTATTGCACAATTGAAAGACTCCGACAGGCGCGGAAATATAACTAAAATCAT
>JAUNTV010000271.1 GCA_030538515.1 Paracoccus sp. (in: a-proteobacteria) | reverse complement strand
CGCGGAAAACGCGATCCCGCTGGTGACGCGGGCAATGCCCTGCCTCGATGCGGGCGCATTGGATCAGGCGATCGATCGCGCGGGCGCGCGGCTGGCGGGCTTTGGCGTGACCTCCTGCATGGATGCGGCAACCGGGCTGCTGGCCGGCATGGCCGAGATCCGCGCCTTTCAGCGCGCCGCCCGTACCGGACGCCTGCGCCTGCGGGTCCGGGCCACGCTTCCGGGCGAGCCTGCGCGCTCCATCGTCGCCCAATGCCATGCCGAGGGGCTTCTGGCAGGCACCGGCTGCGATATGTTCCGCATCGGCGCGGTGAAGCTGTTTCTTGACGGTTCGGCAGGCGCGGGCACGGCATGGATGCGCGCGCCTTATGCCAACCAGCCGGGAAACCGGGGCGTTCCGATCTACGGCGATGCCGAATTGCACGCCCTTGTGCGGCATTATACCGGTCTGGGCTATCCCATGGCCTGCCACGCCATCGGTGATGCCGCCATCGCGCAGATTTTGCGCGTCTGCGAAACGCTGCCCGCCCCGCCCCGCTTCCGCCACCGGATCGAACATTGCGGCTTTGCCGATGCCGCGCAAAGCCGCCGCATGGCCGCCGCCGGTGTGATCCCGGTCCCGCAGCCGGTCTTCATCCGCGATTTCGGCGATGGCTATATCCCCGCCCTCGGGCCCATGCGCGCAGACCGGGCCTATCCGATGCGTCTCTGGCTGGATGCGGGCCTTTCGCCGCCCGCCAGCACCGACGCGCCCGTCTGCGACAGCGCGCCGCTTGCCAGTCTTCATGCCATGCTGACACGGGAAACGATCTCGGGCCGGGTGCTCGGCCCCGATCAGCGCCTGACCGCACCCGAGGCACTGCGCGCCTATACCGAATACGGTGCCCGCGCCGAAGGCAGCGAAGACGCCAAGGGGCGGCTTCTGCCCGGAATGCTGGCCGATATCGCGGTTTTCGACCGTGACCTTACCGGCGCGGCACCCGCCGATATCCTGAACCGGACCCGATGCGTGATGACCGTGCTGGACGGGCGCATCATCCATGACCGGCTGGGGTAGCGCGCTATCCCAGAAACCTGCGCGCCAGCCGTGCCAGCCGCAGCCGACCCGCCGTATAGGGCGCAAACAGCAGCGGCAGCGCCGAGAAACGGTTTCTCAGCACCGCGCGCTGATGGCTGAAGGCCAGAAAGCCGTGATATCCGTGACCCGCGCCCATGCCGGACCTGCCGATCCCGCCAAAGGGCAGGCCGGGATGGCTGAAATGCAGCAGGCTGAGATTCACCCCCGCCCCGCCCGAACTCGTCGCGGCAAGGATCTCATCCACCCGCGCCCGGTCACGATCGAAGATGTAAAGCGCCAAAGGTTTCGGGCCGGCATTGATCCGCGCAATCACCCCGGCCAGATCGGCATAGGGAATGACGGGCAGGACGGGGCCGAAAATCTCGGCGCGCGTGATCTCCATCTCGGGCGTGACCGCCTCGATCACGGAAGGGGCCATGGCGCGACCATGCGATCCGCCGCCGATGCTGATGCGTGCGCCCTTCGCAACCGCATCCTGAACTAGCCCGGCCAGCCGCGCGGCATGACCGTCGCTGACGATCCGCGCCAGATGCGGGCTCTGCGCCCCCGCGCCATAAGCCGCGGCAAGACGCGCGCGCAGGGCATCAAGCAGCGGTTCGCGCAGGCTCTCGTGAACGAACACGTGATCGGGCGCGATACAGGTCTGCCCGGCATTGGTGAACTTGCCGAAGACCAGCCAGGCCGCCGCCCGCCCGATATCGGCGCCCGGCCCGATGATGGCGGGCGACTTGCCCCCCAGTTCCAGCGTGACCGAGGCCAGATGCTTCGATGCCGCCGCCATTACCGCGCGCCCGACCTCGGGGCTGCCGGTGAAGAAGATGTGATCGAAGGGCTGGTCCAGCAGCGCCTGCGCCTCGGCCTTGCCGCCCTCCACCACCGTCACCAGATCGGGCGGGAAGCAATCCGCCACCAGACGCGCGATCAGCGCCGCACTGGCCGGTGCCAGTTCCGATGGCTTGAGCACCGCGCTGTTGCCCGCCGCCAGACAGGACGCCAAAGGCCCGAGGCTCAGGCTGAACGGGTAATTCCAGGGCGCGATGATCAGACAGGTCCCGCGCGGCTGCGGCTGGATACGGGCCAGGGTGCCAAACGTCGCCAGCACCGGCCCCACCCGGCGCGGCCGCATCCAGCGGCGCAGATGACGCGACGCATAACGGATTTCCGACAGCACGGGCAGGATCTCGGTCAGGATCACCTCGGCCTCGGGCTTGCCGAAATCCTCGGCCATGGCGGCGATGATCTGCGCCTCATGGCCACGCAGCGCCGCCGCCAGCCGCGCCAGCGCCGCGCGCCGCCCGGCCAGCCCGAAGCCTTTGCGGCGCGCCTCTGCCCCGGCCTTCTGGGCGGCGAATACTGCCGCGATCCCGTCGCTGCCCGCCAAGGCGTGCTCCCCCCTTTTCATCAGTGTCCAAATACCTCCGGGGTCCGGGGTGGAACCCCGGCTAACTGCCTGCCGCCCCCTCGCGCGTCAGCGGTTCCAGACGCAGGCGCACCCGCTTGATGCGACGCGGATCGGCGTCCACGATCTCGAATTCGGCACCGCTGTCATGGGGAATGACCTCGCCGCGCACGGGCACGCGCCCGATCAGCATGAAGATCAGCCCGCCAAGCGTATCGACGGCCTCGTCCTCTTCTGCGGGAAGCAGGCGCAGCCCGGTTTCCTGCTCCAGCTCCTCCAGGGGCGCGCGCGCCTGAACCAGCCACTGGCCGGGCTTCTCGGCGATCCAGAGCCCGCCCTCGGCCTCGTCATGCTCGTCCTCGATCTCGCCGATGACCTGCTCGATCAGGTCCTCGATTGTGACCAGCCCGTCCACGCCGCCATATTCATCGATCACCAGTGCCATATGGATGCGGTCCTTCTGCATCTGCTGAAGCAGCACGCCGATCGGCATCGAGGGCGGCACATAAAGCAGCGGGCGCAGAATCGGACGCAGGCTGAACTTGCCGCCCGGACGCGCGCCGAAACCATGGGTCAGCGCCAGATCCTTCAGCAGCAGCAAGCCCATCGGGCTGTCCAGCGTGCCGCGAAAGATCGGCATGCGCGAGAAACCATGCTCGCGGAACATGGCGACAAGCTCGTCCAGGGTGGCGGTGATCGGGGCGGCCACGATCTCGACCTTGGGGATGGCCACATCATCGACGCGCAGCCTGCGCAGGTTGACCATGCCCGGCGCCGCGGGTTCGGGCGCGCGATGGCCGTCGGGAACGGGATTGTCGTCATCGCCGGCAGAAAACGCCCCCAATATCCGGCCCAGAAACCCGCGCGAGGCCGGCAGGTCGCGCCCCTCGCTGCCGATGCCATCGGCCCATCCCGCAGGATCGGGACCGATCCCTTCGGGAGGAGGGCTACTTCGGGGCGGGTCGCTGCTGCTCATCAATCCTTCTCCTGATAGGGATCGGCAATGCCCAGGGGGGCAAGGATCGCGCGCTCGGCATCCTCCATCACCCCGGCGTCGGCGTCGTTCAGATGATCATAGCCGGCCAGATGCAGCATGGCATGAACCAGAAGATGGCTCACATGATCCGCGAAGGGTTTTCGCTGCGCCCCGGCCTCGTGTCGGCAGGTCTCGTAAGCGATGGCGATATCACCCAGTTCGTCGGTATCGGGGCGCGGCGGGATGGTGCCGGGGGCATGCGCGACATGTTCGACCATGGGCCATGACAGCACATTCGTCGGCTGCGGCTTGCCGCGAAAATCACCGTTCAGCACGGATATGCGGGCATCATCACAGCCCAGAACCGTGATATCGGCATCCATCCCCAGCCAGTCCAGCGTGGCGCGCCCGGCGCGGGTGGCCAGCCCCTCAAGCCCGGCGTCACGCCATCGCTCATCCTCGATCACGGTGTCGATCTCAGCCATCGCTCAGGCCGATCCGTTCGGCACCGCCCGTCACGACCTCGCCCGCGTGGCGCGACGAGCCGGGGTCGCGGCGCGGCTGCCAGCGCGCGCGCCCGTCCCGATCCTCGCCCCGCGCCAATGCGGCGGCGTCATCGGCGTCGTAAGCCTCGATCACGCGGGCCACCAGCGGATGGCGCACCACGTCCCTGGC
>JAUNTV010000270.1 GCA_030538515.1 Paracoccus sp. (in: a-proteobacteria) | reverse complement strand
GAACCAAGCGAAACCCCCGCCGTTTTCGCCTGCCTGCCTGACGCGAACCCCCCAGGAATGGCTGAACGTGCGGGGTGGTTGTGAAAATAAATTCTGCTGCTATCCAAGGAAATCCCCGCTGGCTGCGTCGAAGATTCGTGATGCTGATGGAAAGTTCCGATGAAACGCTGGCCATGGCGGCCTCTCGTGGCGACCGTGAGGCCTTCGCCCGATTGCTTGAACGCCACTACGACCGCATCCATGGCCTTTGCTGGCGCCTGACCGGGGATATGACCGAGGCCGAGGATCTGACACAGGATATCTGCGCCTCGCTTCCCGCCAGATTGCAGGGCTGGCGGGCCGAGGCGCGGCTGACGACATGGCTTTACCGCGTTGTTGTGAATGCCAGCCACGACCGCCGCCGCCGCGCCGCCAGCCACCGGAAGGCGGCAAGTGGCTGGGGCGATTGGGAAAAGGCGCGGCAGGCCGAAATCGCCGCCAGCGCCGAGGCGCAGGACTGGCTTTATCAGGCCATGGCGCATCTGCCCGATGATCTGCGCGATACGGTGGCGCTGATTCTGGGCGAGGGGCTTTCGCAGGGTGCCGCCGCCGAGGTGCTGGGCCTGTCCGAAGGCACGGTGGCCTGGCGCATGTCAGAGGTGAAGAAAAAGCTCCGCGCGCTCGTGCAGGAGGAGAGGATATGACCAACGATCCGCAAGACGAATTCGACCGCCTTGCCGCCGCGCTGCGCGCCGCGCCGCGCCCCGACGCGGCTTTGAAACGGGCGGCAATGGCGCGCGCGATGGAAAATTTTGACGCGCTTGCCAAGGAAAGCGCATCCGGCATGCGTCCCAGTCAGGACCGCCCCCCGAAACGGGCGGGTTTTCTGACAGGAGTTCGCCAGATGTTGTCCAATCTCACCAGCAAACAGGCCCTTGCCGCTACCAGTTCGGTGGCCGCGATCTGCGTCGGGCTGTTCGTGATCCTGCCCATGCAGCAAGGCCCCGAACCGCGCGGCATACCCCAGTCCGCGCCCGAAACAGCCGGAACCAACGCGCCAGCCGTGTCGGAAATCCCGGCTGACGCCCTGCTCAATGCCGAGCCGACGGCAGAGATGGCCTTACCGTCATCCGAGGCCACGACGAGAAGCGGGGCAACGCGGTCGCGCGTAAGCCCTCAACCTTTGTCGCCCCCATCTTTGGTGACGAGTGCATCGCCCGCTCTGGCTGGCTATATCCTGCCCGCATCCACCGACAGCTTCGCCAATGCTGATCCAAATCCGGTGAAGATCACGGCGGACGAACCCGTCTCGACCTTCTCGGCGGATGTGGATACGGCCTCTTACGCGATCATACGGCGCTTCCTGTTAGCGGGAAGCCTGCCCCCGCCCGAGGCCGTTCGGATCGAGGAAATGGTGAATTATTTCCCCTATGAATACGCGCCCCCCATGCCGGATGACACGGCCCCCTTCCGCGCTTCGGTCGATGTGATGCCGACGCCCTGGAACGAGGGCACGCAGCTTGTGCGCATTGGCCTTCAGGGCAAGATGCCCGAAACCGCCGACCGCCCGCCGCTTAATCTGGTGTTTCTGATCGATACATCAGGGTCGATGAACTTTCCTGACAAGCTGCCGCTGCTGAAGCAGTCCTTGCGCCTGATGCTTGGCCAGCTGCGCCCCGAGGATCAGGTGGCCATGGTCGCCTATGCCAGTGCCGCGGGCGAGGTTCTGCCCCCCACGCCGGCGGGTGAGCAGGCGAAGATCCTTGCCGCGCTGGATCAGCTTGCCGCAGGCGGTGCCACAAATGGCATGGGCGGGCTGGAACAGGCCTATGCCATGGCGGAAAGCATGACCTCGGACGGGGAAGTCTCGCGCATCCTGCTGGCCACGGATGGCGACTTCAACGTAGGTCTTTCCGACCCCGAGGGGCTGGAGGGTTACATCGCCCGCAAGCGCGACAGCGGCATTTACCTGTCGGTGCTTGGCTTCGGGATGGGCAACCTTCAGGACCGGACCATGCAGGCGCTGGCGCAGAACGGTAATGGTCAGGCCGCCTATATCGACACCCTGCAAGAAGCGCAGAAAGTGCTGGTCGATCAGCTGACCGGCGCGCTGTTCCCGATTGCGGATGATGTGAAGCTGCAAGTCGAATGGAACCCCGCCGAGGTCGCGGAATACCGGCTGATCGGCTATGAGACCCGCGCTTTGCGGCGCGAGGATTTCAACAATGACAAGATCGACGCGGGCGAGATCGGCGCGGGCCATCAGGTCACCGCCCTTTACGAGATCACCGCGCCGGGCAGCCCGGCTATCCTGAACGACGCGCTGCGCTATCAGGCGGCACCCGCCGCCACGGGCGATCATGATGAGCTTGGCTTCCTGCGCCTGCGCTACAAGGAGCCGGGCGAGGGGGCCTCTCATCTGATCGAGGTGCCGATCACGCAAGACGGCGCGGCGGATCAGGATGCCGATTTCGCAGCCGCCATCGCGGGTTTCGGCCAGCTTCTGACCGGGGCGACCTATCTGGGTGATTGGGGCTGGGATGATGCGATCGCGCTGGCGCAATCCGCCAAGGGCGACGATCCCTTCGGCTACCGGACCGAGGCGATTTCGCTGATGCGTCTGGGGCAGTCGCTTTCGGCGCAGGCGGGCGGCAATATCGCCACGCCTGCCGGTGCCCCGGCTGAGGATCGGCCATTGCCTGAACTGTGGGAGCCGCTGAACCCTCCCCCGCTTCCTCCTGTTCCGGTCGAGAATGGCGCGCCGGTTACGCCACAGCCTGCTCCGTGATTCGGTGATCGGCGGACGCGGCCATAAGACCAGATATTGCCCCCGGCCGGACAGAACAGTCCGGCCGGGGTTTTCGCATCACTGGCCGATGCGGATCGGCGGGAAATTGCGGGTGAACACGCCGTCTATCGGTGCCAGAAAGCTGCGCGCATTGCCGTCGGGGGTGGTAATGGTCAGGGTCGCCGCGCAGCCCGCCGCGCCGGCATCGGTGTGACCGGGCGTAATCGTCGCCTCGGCCATATCGCCGCCCATCTGTGGCCAGAGGGATGCGGATTTCTGGGCTGCGGCCTCTGCCGTGGCGCAATCGGGATAAGCAAGGGCGATCAGCCCGATGGTCTTGCCCGCATCGTCCAGTTCCGCGAGGACCGCGCCGGAATAAAGGGGCACGCCGTCACTCAGTTCGGCTTGCCGCGCGTCAAGTGCCGCCTGCGCCTCGGCGTGGGAACCCGCCTCAAGGATCGGCAGCGGGTCGGCTACGTGAAGGCCAAGGGCGGGGCTGAAAAACACCGTCTGCACGACGGGTGCGGGCTGTCCCTCCAGCGCGGCAAGCAGGGTCTGGCCGGTGGGGCTGTCCAGAAGCGAGGGCGCGCCATCCAGGATCGGCGCATAGGCTTCAGGGGTGGCGGCATGCAGGAATTGCGCCCCCTGCCGTGTCACCACCGAGGTCCGGCCCATCGAACCGATCCAGGGGTCGGTAATGTCACGTCTGGTCAGGTCCATCCCCATGGGATCACCATTGGCAAGGGTGTTTTCCATACCGTCAAGCACCGTAAAGCCGCGCGCGGAAAGCCCGTCGAAGGTGGCGCTGGCACCGGCTTCATCGGTGAAGCCCCAGATCGTCACACCCATCGGCGGCACACCGAAGCCCGCGAAATAGCGAATTCCGGCAGGCTCGACCCCGGCCTTTTGCGACCATTCCGCAACGTTATTGTGAGCCGCGGCATTGAACAGCGTGCTCAACGCCTGAAGTTCCGAAACAGGCCCCAATATGGACAGGTTTTTCGCCTCATCCGGGCCGCGCGTGCGCTGAACCGCAACGTCCAGGAAAAAGCCCAGATCCAACTCTGACGAGGTGAATATATACGCGGGCAGCGTGGTCATCGCCTCGCGCAGCGCACTGTCCCCGGTTTCGGCCAGTGCCGGGGGCGCGATGCACAGCGCAGGGATGAGGAAGGGTGAAAAACGTTTCATATCGTGCTCCGCGAAAGATCAAACAATGCGGGCAGGCTAATGCGGGACAAGGTGACTTTCCAGCCCGGAAGGGGGCAGGAAAAGACAAAGCCGCCCCCGAAGGCGCGGCTGTCCGACTTGTCATATGGTGCGGTCGAGAAGACTCGAACTTCCACTCCGGTTAAGGAACAGCGACCTC
>JAUNTV010000269.1:3873-4166 GCA_030538515.1 Paracoccus sp. (in: a-proteobacteria) | reverse complement strand
ACAAACCGCTCGATCAGATACCCCGCGTAGCCCAGCTTCGCCTCGATCAACATGCAGGGAAGCGCCGCAAATCCGTCCATCTTTCGGTAGCCGATCGTCGGATCAGGGAGTTGCCATTCCTGGTTTCGCCTCGCATCGGGCTGCATATCGAAGGCCAGGTTGTTCAGCGTGCGTGGTCGTGGCGCTGCCGGGACGAACTTGTCCCATAGAGCTTCCTTCCATTCCAGCGAAAGGATCGCACCATCAAATCGTGGGATCAAACAGCTAGGTGCAGCCATATGCAAATCGTGCAT
>JAUNTV010000269.1:0-3863 GCA_030538515.1 Paracoccus sp. (in: a-proteobacteria) | reverse complement strand
CATCGGGCTGCATATCGAAGGCCAGGTTGTTCATGGCAACGAGCCTTACCACACGATCCTGGTAGTCTGCCGCAGGCCTGAAGCTGATTGATGAGGTAACGTATTTGCCGTTCACCAGAAATCCGCAGACGGGGCAGTCCTGGCAGGTCGTAGCGGTGGCGGTGGCGGCAGCGTGCAGCTCTGGATTGGCGCTCAAATTGCTGGATCCGGTCGGGTCGAGCGCCCCCGCGTTCGGATCGACAGGATCCAGAAGGTCGTCACCACCGGCTGCTGTGTGAGGTGATGAGCTGCCACCATGTGATGGAGGGGTGGAAGACCGAGAAAGAGCATCGCTCGCCTGCTCGCCCAGGATGGCCGCACCAACCAGCTTAACCAGATTTTCGACGGCTTTTCCCACGGCTGCGTTCATCAGATCCTCACCACCATGCCTTCAAGGGCAGACCCGCCCGCCTCATCGAAGATTTTACGCCGGACAAGTAGAGCCGAAAACGCTCGGCCGGTGCCAGCCGGCTTGATGACCAATAGTCCATGAACGCCCCTTGCTGCCAGAAGTCCCGCGCAAAGACGACACCGAGCAGGATAAACGTCCCCGGCAACTCGTCCTCACGGATCCCGAGGTCTTTGCAGGCCGCGCGCGCGGTCGAGATCCTGTCTCGCAACCGGGTCAGCGCCTCGCCGCGCAAGAGGCGGTGATAGTTCCGGTCAAAGACACGTGCGGCGCGGCAATCAGCGAGATGGTCGGCCACAGCATCGAAATCGTCCCGCCGAAAGCCGATTGCAGGTCGCACCCGCTTCGCGGCATCCACATCTTCCAGGTGAACGGTATAGCAGCCGTCAAACGGGCTTGTGACAACGATACTGTCGACGATGACGGGGTCAAGCAGACGCCGGGCAAGCGGGAAGTCAGCGGCTCTTTCTTGACGAAGGTAAAGCCCCATGAAATCGGCGTCCCAGAAACGGAAATAGAACCAGCTGTCATATTCATCCCGGATCCGGGTGAACTTCCTGAGATGACGCACAACGTCGTCAAGACCGGCCCTGCTGCGCAGAAAGATGCCCCAATTCTTCAGCCAGAGCGCGTTGTCCCTGTTGCGCTCGAAATCGGGCAGGAAAAAATTGCGCATGAAGCGGCTATCCTCGGATAGCTTCACGAGCCAAGGGCCGCTTCGGATCAGGCGCGGATCGGCGTCCTCGCCATACAGGCTAATGTGTTCCAGCCCCGTTGCCTCAAGCAGCTCCGGCAGGTTGCACAACCTCTCCCCGTCGATCACGGCAAAGGTCTTCAGCGCTCCCTCCTTGATGGCAACTGCGGCGTTGCCATTTCGCGAAAACAGGGCGGGAGCGAGGGCCTCTGGGACGTCAGGTTGATCAAAGCTCGACCGGGCGCGATCGATCGGCGCAACATCAGGTATTGCGGTGAAGATCAGTCGAGGCGCATTTTTGTGCGCCGTGTCGGCGGGCGTCCGGACGTCGGTCCAGAAATCAACCTCTTCTGCACCTGAAAACGAACTGTTCATCGACAAGACCTGCTCAAAGCGGCGCGCCCACGAAACTGCGATAAGGAATAACTTGAATCTCTCAGGTCTGACAGATTCAGATTGGAGAACTGACAGACGAAGAGCAAGTCGAAACGGTGCCTTCGTATCGCTCGACGGCGAAACTGCGGCCGGAAGCCGCGAGATTGTGGCGGGCAAGACGACGCTCGGACTTATCCTCTGACCCATCGCAGTCCGCTTCCCGCCGCGAAGACATCGCAAGACGTCCATCCCGCACGATCGGGCACTCTGTCGGCTACGTCAGCATCGCCCATATGCGGGGCGCGAACACGGCACACCATCTGTCCGCGCTTCGCCCTCGTTCGGTTCTGGCAAGGTGGAAGAATACAGATCATGAAGGACAGACGCGACCCGATTCCGGTCTGACAGGTCGTCACGAAGTGCCTCATACCACAGATCAAGCGCCGCGAGCGACAGGGAAAGCTGTTGGCGTGGCGTCTGCGGCTGTGTCCATCGCCCGGCAAGACTAACCAATCCGTTCGGCAGATGATCTCTTTGCCAAGCTTCCCGGCGCAGGCCGTTGAACGAAAAGGCCCCGCATCGGGAATGCGGGGCCGTGGCGAAAGATCGGGGGCGGGGGTTATTCCTCGACGGTGACTTTCAGCATATAGTCGGGGTCGGTCACGGCGCCATTGGCTGCCGCATCGCCCTTCTTGATCGCGTTGAGCACGTCCCAGCCGTCGACAAGCTGGCCCACGACCGTATATTGCCCGTCAAGAAAGGTTGCCGGGGCCAGATCGATGAAGAACTGGCTGTTGGCGCTGTTGGGGTCTTGCGAGCGCGCCATGCCGACCGTTCCCGCCTGGAAAGAGACATCGCTGAACTCGGCCGCCAGATCCGGCAGGTCAGAGCCACCCATCCCCGCCATCGCGGTATTGCCGCCATGACGGCCATATTGCACATCGCCGGTCTGGGCCATGAAACCCTCGATCACGCGGTGAAAGACCACCCCGTCATAGGCACCCGATTTCGCCAGTTCGACCAGCCGGGCCACGTGATTGGGGGCCTTGTCGGCGTAAAGATCAAGCGTGATCACACCCTTGGACGCGCCCGAGGCATCGGCGACCTCGATCACCAGATTGGGGCCCGGCCCGTCCGTCACCCCCGGCAGCCCCTGGGCTGCGGCCATGCCGGCAGCCAGGGCGAAAGCGGTGCTCAGAAACAGCTTACGCATCGGCGGCCACCTTGACCGAGATCATGCGGTCGGGGCTGGCCGGCGGCTCGCCGCGCGCGATCCTGTCGACATGCTCCATCCCCTCGATGACGCGCCCGTAAACGGTATATTGCCCGTTCAGGAAGTTGTTATCGGCGAAATTGATGAAGAACTGGCTGTTGGCGCTGTTGGGGTTTTGCGAACGCGCCGCGCCAAGCGTGCCGCGCGCATGCGGCAGCTTCGAGAATTCAGCCGGCAGATCCGGCAGGTCAGAACCACCCGTGCCGGCGCGGCGCGGGTTATAGTCTGCCTCCATATTGGCATGTTCGACATCACCGGTCTGGGCCATGAACCCCTCGATCACGCGGTGGAAGGCAACATTGTCATATTTGCCGGCGCGGGCCAGTTCCTTCATGCGCTCGACATGCCTGGGCGCCACATCGGGCAGAAGCTCGATGATGACGGGGCCGTCCTTCAACTCGATGATGATGGTGTTTTCGGCGTCCTTGATCTCGGCCATGGGGGGTCTCCTGAGGTTTTCGGTCGCGGTTACGCTAAACCCTATGGGCATGCCCTGCAACGCACGATGCTGTCACAGCGATGCCGGTGATGGCGTCACATGGATTGACGATCCCGTGAGGATGGGGGACAAACCGCAGCAGGAAAGCAACGGAGGCCGCCATGAAATTCAACCGTATCGAAGATATCGATCTTGACGGCAAGACCGTGCTGACCCGCGTTGATCTGAACGTGCCGATGGAAAACGGGCAGGTCAGCGACGCCACCCGCATCGAAAAGATCATCCCCACCGTCAAGGCCATTCAGGCGGCGGGCGGCAAGCCGGTGCTGCTGGCCCATTTCGGCCGCCCCAAGGGTCAGCGCGTCGATACGATGTCGCTGCGCCAGATCATCCCCGCGCTGGAAGCCGCCCTGGGCCAGCCCGTCACCTTCGCCGAGGAAGCCATCGGCGGCCCCGCCAAGCGCGCGGTGGCGGCGATGGGGCCGGGCGATGTGCTGCTGCTGGAAAACACCCGCTTCTATCCCGGCGAGGAAGCGAACGACCCGACCTTTGCGGCCTCGCTTGCCGCTCTTGGGCAGGTCTATGTCAATGACGCCTTCTCGGCGGCCCATCGGGCGCATGCCTCGACCGAGGG
>JAUNTV010000268.1 GCA_030538515.1 Paracoccus sp. (in: a-proteobacteria) | reverse complement strand
CTGCCCGTGATCGAGAAACGCGCGTCGGACCTGCTGTCTATGTGGGTCGGAGGCACCGAGAAGGCCATCGCTCACGCCTTTGCCGATGCGCGGTCAGAAGGCGCGCTGCTGATCTTCGACGAAGCCGACAGCCTTCTGGCCGACCGGCGCAATGCCTCGCGCCCATGGGAGGTGAGTCAGGTCAACGAGATGCTGACCTGGATGGAAAGCCATCCGCTGCCGTTCGTCTGCACGACAAACCTTGCTGAAAACCCTGATCCCGCCACCCAGCGCCGCTTTACCTTCCGCATCCGCTTTGACTGGCTGCGCGAGGAACAGTTGCCTCTGGCCTGGCGCGCCCATTTCGATGCGCCGGCACCTGAGCAGGTGAGGGCGCTCGACAGGCTCGCACCGGGTGATTTTGCCAATGTGGCCCGCAGGATGCGCGCCCTCGGGCAGGAGGACGCGGCATCCATTATGTCCGAGCTGTGCCGCGAGGACGAGGCCAAGGAGGGGAAGGCGCGGCCGATCGGTTTCGGCCGTTGACCGCCTGGGCATCAGCAGGGAATGTGCAATCAGATGGACGGAGGAATGATGCGCTATTCACGTCAGGAAGACCTGCTGAGACTGGCCGTGCTGATGCAGGGTTCCGCCGAGGGGCTGTCCATCGGAGACATTGAGCGCAACTTCGAGGTGTCCCGGCGCACGGCAGAGCGGATGCGCGATGCCGTGCTGCGCGCTTATCCCCAATTGGAAGAGCGGCCCGGTATCAATGGGCAGAAATACTGGCGCTTTCCGCCAGGCACCCTGGGCAAGATGGTCGAGCCTACGGTCGATGAGCTGACAGCCGGACATCGCGCCGCCAATATCGCGCGGCGTGAGGGCGATGTCAGCACCGCGGAAACACTGGAACGCCTGCTGGCCAAGGTGCAGGCGATGTTTCGCGCGGATCGCCGCCGCCGCGTTGCCGCCGATCTTGAGGCGCAGCTTCTGGCCGATGGCGTCGCCTTTCGCCCGGGTCCGCGCGAACGCATCGCCCCGGAGATCCTGTCGGCCCTGCGCGAGGCAATCTTGGCCGGGGTGATGATCACCGCCGACCATCGTGCCCGAGGCTCGGGAAGGCTCTCGCGCAATACCCGGCTTGGCCCGATCGCCATGCTGTTTGGCGAAGGGCGGCAATATCTTCTGGCCTGGAGCGAATATCAAGACGACCTGCGCCTGTTCGCGCTGGCCGGATTTGAACGGATCGAACCGGAGGATGAGGTCTTTGAGCGTCCTGAAGATTTCGATCTTCAAGACTGGCTGGCCGAAAGTTTCGGCATTTGGCGCGAGGAGCCGCAGGACATTGAATGGCGCTTCCTGCCCGAAGTGTCCGATGAGGCGGCGACCTATGTGTTCCACCCTAAGCAAAAAACCGAGCGGCTGAAGGATGGCTCGCTAGTGGTGCGGTTCCGCGCAGGCGGACGACAGGAAATGGAGTGGTATCTGGCGAGGTGGGCAGATAAAGTTGAGGTCCTAAAGGGTATAGACAAATAGATACCGGAAAATAGAAAGCCATTTAGCAGATATGGGCGATTGCTTTCACGGACGAGCCGGCTAAGATTTTACCCAAACAGGCAGCCTCTCTCGCGACCTCACTGCTTCCAGTCGCACCTTGAGCAATGGAATCTCAGCTCCACAGATACGCTATTTCACAGCCAGAAAAATAACCGTCGAGAGGACACGAAATGAAATGCACATATATTGACAACGATGACCTGGAAAACGCGGTTGACCTCCAATTCCGCTCTATAGACCATCACGCACAAAAATATCAACCCAAACTGATACAATTCCTGAGAGAGCAGTTGCCCTCCACGTCAATTGGCACCCGAACAATTCCATGCCGACTGATCCTCAGTGCGCTGACCAATTGAGCGGGAGCGGAACTGTTTTGTATCGTTTAGGTGAAGTAGGTCTCATCGAGGCACGCGAACTCGTCAGCGAAATTTTATTTTTTGTAGAGAAAATTTCGGTGATAGCTCAGGACCAGGACCGTCCGGCACGAGCGAAAGCGGCTAAGATGCTTGACGGCATGGATCTTTGGCAAAACGAAGAGCTTCCAATCGAAGACCCAGAACAATACTATGACCCGCTGTCCGGCCGAAACTCTACTGAATATGGCTGCTCGACCCTTGCGGATCTACTGTATTTTCTGAGGCGCAATAAGCCGAACAAGGTGTCAGTTCCTAAAGCGCCCTACATCTCAAGCAAGAGTATAGTCGCTGGCAATTAGACCGCCACCCGAGCGATATCTGCCGAAGAAATTGTGATGATCGGACGCGGATTGGCAAGCCACTCCATCGGCTTGGAACAAGCGATTGACTACATCAACGATGGAAGTGAAATCTGGGCTCTGCGAGTGGAAGATGAGATTGTTGCGGCAGCGGAAGTGGGTGGGAATGGGATTTTGAGGGACCTGATGGGCACAGATTATTTACGTAAGTTTCGTGGCCTACTTGGAGATATAGCCGACTTTTGTGTAAAGCCAGATATTGTCGCATCAAGATATGTTACGGTCGAATTTGCCGACTTTCTCCCTCCCGCCAATAGGCAAGATGGCCCAAGATGGGATGAGCCTCGGCCACTTCCTCCAGAATTATTGAAAGAAGGGAGGTTGGGGAATGGCGATTCAGACACGGAAGATTAATCGTATTTACGCGTTCACCATTCACCACGTCGTCCGCGTGACGAACCGGGACGGCTGAGTATAAACTGTTTACAAACCTTATAGGAGAAAGAAATGAGCTGGGACGATCATCATCTGGAAGCGTTTCGTCGATCTGTTTCAAAGGTGATTTTGAAGCATGAACCCAACAGCTTCTTGAGCGAATTGCTGACGGGAATGGAGGTGGATATCGAGGTCGGCGGCAGTGCTCGGCTCGACGATACAGATCTGTATGATTTACCGTGGGCTGGCCAGATCACACGCGCGATCCTGCGGTCTGACGGTTTGTCAGATTCTGCCAATCTATATGAACTATCTCGGATCCTGGAATTAACGCTTATCGTCGCGGGCACAGATTTTGATGACAGCGATGTCAGCGACTTTTCGCGCGCGATTGTTAACCTGGAAACACTGAAACAGCTGAAGATCATCGTAGAACCCGCCGCTCTCGATTTTGTAAAGACGCGTCTTTCCTGGCCTCAGGATGAACTGATCTACTCAATCGAAACGAAAGGTGGGCACCGCAGCAAAGGTCGTGGCAAAAAGCCCTGACTTGGCCCTATCGGCACTAAGGGATCCACATTGCGCTGCAAGCAAAATTCAAGCTGGTATCTGCGATCGAGGCCAGCTTGGCGCGAGACCTGATATCGTTCATGCTTCCGCCTTCCGCAACTCACGCAAAGCAGCCAAGTAGCGGTTCATCCGGCGCATGTCTTTTTCGGTCAGCGCCGACAATCGCGACGCGTTCAGGTTGTCGAGGATGTCTGCCGTTTTGACCCGGCGTGCGATCTTATTTGCGTTAACGCGTCGGACGAACTCAACGTAGACGGCCTCGCTGTCGCCTTCATCCTCGGGCCTCTTCGTGACAAGGCGTAAAGCGTCGAGAACGGTCGACGAAAACCCTTCCTCCTCAAGGCGCTCGAATCCCCAGCCAGGGCCGTCTTCGACCACATCATGCAGGACGCCGACGATCCGTTCGTCGTCGGTCTCCATTGACATCATCACTCGAAGCGGATGTAGCAGATATGGCGCGCCGGCCTTGTCGGTTTGATTCCGATGGGCTTCCACAGCAATTTCAATGGCGCGTTGAAGGTTCATAGGCTTCTCCTATTGTATTAGATTTAGGCTGATGACTTTGGCCAGAAGTCCGGGCTGTTTTCTTCGAGCGACTTTAGCAGCCTACTCTCCTCTTCGCTCAGATTTTCACGATCTGCTCCAGAGGCAATAAGTCCGTGAAGCTGTGAGCGTTGTTCGTCCCAACGCCGTGACAGCACTGACCAATGATGTTCATCATACGTACCTCGAAAGATCACGGGCCGCATTTCGATTCGCGGTAAATTCTGGCAACCTGCATCTATCGCCTCCTTCAGAAGACGCGACCAATAGCTGTTCTTGCGGTCGATCCGGCCGATTTGCTGCTCGACCACTCCCGGATTCCATTCGAGATGGAGTAGAATAACGACTCGGCAGCTTTCGTGAAGATTGAGTCCCTCACGC
>JAUNTV010000267.1 GCA_030538515.1 Paracoccus sp. (in: a-proteobacteria) | reverse complement strand
GCATCATCGGTGATATCTTACCTTTCTCTCCACCTCGGGAAAGTCACTTCTCGTCGTCAGCCGTGGGACGCCTCCGTCATAACTCATTGTTCTCAAAGCGCCGCATTTGACCAATCGTGGGGCCGGACCTCAGCCATGACCATGCTGCTGTGTCATCTGCTGCGGGCTGTCGGGGTCTGCCATGTTGTGATCGGGGATGCCCGGGCGGGGCGGTTCCGCTCAGGCTGTGTCCGGCACGCGGGAAGGGCGGGGTTGCCCCCTGCCCTTCCCGCGCATGCCGTCAGCCCCACCAGGGGCCATGCGGAGCGTTTTCGCCGTCGAGCCTTGCGTAACCATGCGCGCCGAAGAAATCGCGCTGCGCCTGGATCATATTGGCCGGCCCGCGCGGGCTGCGCAGCGTGTCGAACCAGGACAGCCCCGCCGCCAGCGCCGGCACCGCGATGCCCGCCCCGGTCGCGGCAAGCACGACGCGGCGCAATGCAGGCTCATGGGTTTTCAGAAGTTCGGTGAAGGGTGCCGAGAAGATCAGATTGTCATCCGGTGTCGCGGACAGCGCACTGGCCATGTCATTGAGCATTTCAGAACGGATGATGCAGCCATTGCGCCAGATCCGCGCGATCTCGGGCATGGGAAGCGCCCAGTCGAAAGCGGCGGATGCCTTGGCCAGCATGTCGAACCCCTGCGCATAGCACAGGATCTTGCCCGCGATCAGCGCGCCTTCCAGCGTGGCGATATCGGTGCCGTTATCCAGCCTGCGGGGCAGCAGGCCAAAGACCTCGGCCCCGCGTTTGCGCGCCGCAAGCTGCGCCGAGAGATTGCGCGCGACCACGGCGGCCTCGATCACGGGGATGGCGACGGCAAGCTTCTGCGCCTCGATCGCGGTCCAGCGGCCGGTGCCCTTCTGGCCTGCCGCATCAAGGATCGCATCCAGCACCGGGCCGCCACTGATCGGATCGGTGGCGCGCGCGACCTTGCCCGATATCTCGATCAGATAAGAGGCCAGAACCCCCCGGTTCCAGCCTTCGAAGGTTTCGGCCACCTGATCCGCGCCCATGCCAAGCCCGTCGCGCATCAGCGCATAGCATTCGGCGATCATCTGCATATCGGCATATTCGATCCCGTTATGCACCATCTTGACGAAATGCCCCGCGCCGCCCGGCCCCATGCGTGCGGCACAGGGCGCGCCTTCATATTTGGCCGAGATCGCTTCAAGCATCGGCCCGACGCGATCCCATTGCGCCCCCTCGCCGCCGGCCATGATCGAAGGGCCGTGACGCGCGCCTTCCTCGCCGCCCGAGACGCCGATGCCCATGAAATCGTAATCGGCATCGGCGGCAAGACCCGCGCGGCGCTCGGTATCGGTGTAATTGGCATTGCCTGCGTCGATGATCAGATCACCCTTTTCCAGCAGGGGCGCGAGCGCCGCGATCTGCTGGTCGACCACATCGCCCGCAGGCACCATCAGGATGATCGCACGGGGCGGCGCGATGGACGCCACGAACCCCGCCAGATCATCCGCAGGGATCAGCCGCGACGCCAGATCACCGGCATCCGCCATGAAAGCGCGGGTGGTGGCCTGCGTGCGGTTATAGACCGCGATCGGATAGCCCTTTTCGGCGATATTGAGCGCAAGCGCGGCCCCCATGGTGCCCAGTCCGATCAGCCCGAATTCTGCCTTCATCTGTATTCCCGCCCTTTTCGCAAGCAAACCGACCCCTCCAGAGGGGTCTTTCCGGGGCGTAGCATAGCGATGATGCGGGCGCAGGCGCAATGGGTGGGGGCGCAATGAGCGGCGCGATGCAATCGATATGGCGGATCGCGGCAGGCGGGCTATAAAGGGCCGAGCCGCCAGCCCGGAGATCAAGATGACCCGCAAAAGCCTGAGCTTCGCCCTGATCGCCCATGATGCCCGCAAACAGCAGCTTGTGGACTGGGCGCGTGCGCATGCCGGTTTTCTGGAACACGTCAGGATTTTCGCCACCGGCACCACTGGCACGCGTCTGCTGGAAGCGCTGCCCGCGCTGGACGTCACGCGTTTCAAAAGCGGGCCTTTGGGCGGTGATCAGCAGATCGGGGCGATGATCTCGGAAGAAAAGCTGGATGCGCTGATCTTCTTCATCGATCCGCTTTCGCCCATGCCCCATGATGTGGATGTGAAGGCGCTGACCCGGCTGGCCATCGTCTATGATCTGCCCATGGCCAACAGCCCCGCAACGGCCGATTGTATCGTGCTGAAATTCAGCAGTGCTTGCTGAGGGAGGGGTGAACGAAGAAGAAGCCCGTTCCCCCGGCCCCGTTTCGGTCAGGGGGTGCCGTCTTCGTCCTCGTCCTCGTCATCGCCTTCGAGAAGGGCGGGGCCGATGGCCAGCCAGTCGGCGCGGATGCGGGCGATTCTGGTCGCCCCCCAGGTGGCAAAGACGATGGTGAAGCCCTGCGGGCCGACATCCTCGGCACGAAGATCGACGCGCTGATTTTCGCCGCAGTCGATATCCCACATGCTCAGCCCCAGATGCACCAGGGGCCTGCCGCGAAAGGCCGACGGGAAACGGATCGTGACGCGCCTTTCGCGCGGGCCACTTCCGGTCCACATCTCGCCATCGGTTTCGAAATCCGAGAACAGAACTTCCGAGCCTTGCAAAAGCCCGACCGAATAATGACTTAACCGCCACATATCCCCCTCCCCCGCTCCTCCGGGGCGGACTATGAAACGGGGCGTGCAAAAAGAAAAGCCCCGGCCGCGCGGGGCGCGCGGGCCGGGGTTTCGGTGCTGTCAACAAGCTTCAGTGCGGAAAGTTGGAACGATTGGGGTCCAGCCCGATATGGGTGCCCAGGGCCTCCATATCGGCCAGCAGCTTCACCGCAGCCGCAACCGCCGATTCGCCGACGCCATGGGTCTCGCCCCGCGCATCGGCGGCCTGTTTCTTGCGCCGCACGCTGTGCATCATCTCGTCAAAGACGGCCTGCGTCATTTCCGCGCGCTGCCGGCCGATCTCGGCCAGAAGCGAGACCGCGCCATTGGTGATCTCGGCGAAGCCACCAGAGATGACGAACTGATGCTCGCCCCCCTTGTCGTCGATGATCGTCACCAGACCGGGGCGCAGATTGACGATGGCGGGCGCGTGGCCAGGCATCGCCGTCAGATCGCCGTCCGAGCCGGGCAGGCGCACCTCGCGCACGGGAACGGAGATCAGGTTCCGTTCCGGCGCAACAAGGTCGAACTGCATCGTGTCAGCCATGACGCCCCCTTATGCCGCTTCCGCGGCGAGTTTCTGGGCCTTGGCCTTCACGTCCTCGATCCCGCCGACCATGTAGAAGGCGGCTTCCGGCAGATGGTCATATTCACCATCGACCACGGCCTTGAAGGATTTGATCGTGTCTTCCAGCGGCACCTGCACCCCGTCCGAGCCGGTGAACACTTTCGCCACGTCGAAGGGCTGGGAAAGGAAGCGCTGGATCTTCCGGGCGCGGGCCACGGTCAGCTTGTCTTCTTCCGAAAGTTCATCCATGCCCAGAATGGCGATAATGTCCTGAAGCGACTTGTATTTCTGCAAGATCCCCTGAACTTCGCGGGCAACGTTGTAATGTTCCTCGCCCACGACTGCCGGATCAAGGATGCGGCTTGAGGAATCCAGCGGGTCCACCGCCGGGTAGATCCCCAGCTCCGAGATCGCGCGGCTAAGAACCGTGGTCGCGTCAAGGTGCGCGAATGTCGTCGCAGGGGCCGGGTCGGTCAGGTCGTCGGCCGGAACATAGACGGCCTGGATCGAGGTGATCGAGCCATTCTTGGTCGAGGTGATGCGTTCCTGCATCGCGCCCATGTCGGTCGCCAGTGTCGGCTGATAGCCCACGGCGGACGGGATACGACCCAGAAGCGCCGACACTTCCGAACCCGCCTGCGTAAAGCGGAAGATGTTGTCGACGAAGAACAGAACGTCGGTCCCGGTCGAATCGCGGAACTGTTCGGCCAGCGTCAGGCCGGTCAGCGCCACGCGCATCCGCGCGCCGGGCGGCTCGTTCATCTGGCCGTAGACAAGGGCCACCTGACTGTCGGCCAGATTGTCGGGCTTGATGACGCCGGATTCGACCATTTCGTGATACAGGTCGTTGCCTTCGCGGGTCCGTTCACCAACACCGGCGAACACGGAATAACCGCTGTGAACCTTGGCGATGTTGTTGATCAGTTCCA
>JAUNTV010000266.1 GCA_030538515.1 Paracoccus sp. (in: a-proteobacteria) | reverse complement strand
TGGCCGATTTCATCAAATGGGCCAAGGATCACGGCATTCCGGTCGGGCCGGGGCGTGGCTCGGGCGCGGGGTCGCTGGTGGCCTATGCGCTGACCATCACCGATCTTGACCCCCTGCGCTACAGCCTTCTTTTCGAACGCTTCCTGAACCCGGAACGGGTCAGCATGCCGGATTTCGACATCGATTTCTGCATGGACCGCCGGGAAGAGGTGATCCGCTATGTGCAGAAGAAATACGGCGCGGAAAAAGTGGGCCAGATCATCACCTTCGGCGCGCTTCTTTCCAAAGCCGCCGTGCGCGATGTGGGCCGGGTGCTGCAAATGCCCTTCGGGCAGGTGGACCGGCTTTCCAAGATGATCCCCGTGGAAGGCGTGAAGCCGGTCAGCGTGACCAAGGCCATCGCCGATGAACCCCGTCTGCGTGAGGCCCGCGATGCCGAAGAGGTCGTGGCCCGCCTGCTGACCTATGCCGAAAAGCTGGAGGGGCTTTACCGCAATGCCTCGACCCATGCCGCAGGGGTGGTGATCGGGGATCGGCCTCTGGATCAGCTTGTGCCGCTTTACCGCGACCCGGCATCCGACATGCCGGCCACGCAGTTCAACATGAAATGGGTCGAACAGGCCGGGCTGGTGAAATTCGACTTTCTGGGCCTGAAGACCCTGACCGTGATCCAGAACGCGGTCGAGATCATCAATGCCGGCGGCCGGCCCCTGCATGTCGCCGCCGATGGCCGCCGCCTTTACGACCCGCCCGAGGGGGCCGAGAACCAGATCAACGCGATCCCGCTGGATGACAAGCCCAGCTATGATCTGTTCGCCAGCGCGCGCACGGTGGCGGTGTTTCAGGTGGAAAGCTCGGGCATGATGGACGCGCTTCGGCGCATGAAACCCACCTGTATTGAAGATATCGTGGCCCTTGTGGCGCTTTACCGCCCCGGTCCGATGGAGAACATCCCCACCTATTGCGAGGTCAAGAACGGGCAGCGCGATCTGGAATCGATCCATCCCAGCATCGACCATATCCTGGCCGAGACGCAGGGCATCATCGTCTATCAGGAACAGGTGATGCAGATCGCGCAGGTCATGGCGGGTTACAGCCTTGGCGGGGCTGACCTGCTGCGTCGCGCCATGGGCAAGAAGATCGCCGAGGAAATGGCCAAGGAACGCCCGAAATTCGTCGAAGGCGCGGTGGCCAATGGCGTCGACGCGAAGAAGGCCGGGGAAGTCTTTGACCTTCTGGAAAAATTTGCCAATTACGGTTTCAACAAGTCGCATGCGGCGGCCTATGCGGTGGTCAGCTATCAGACCGCATGGCTCAAGGCGAACCACCCGGTGGAATTCATGGCCGGGGTGATGAATTGCGATATCCACCTGACCGACAAGCTGGCCGTCTACAAGCGCGAGCTTGACCGGATGGGGATCGAGGTCGTGCCGCCTTGCGTCAACCGCTCGGGCGCGAGCTTCACCGTCGATCAGGGGCGCATCCATTACGCGCTTGGCGCGCTCAAGGGCGTGGGCGTCGAGGCGATGGGCGGTATCGTTGCGGCGCGGGGCGACAAGCCCTTCGCCGATCTGGTCGATTTCGCCCGCCGCGTCGATCTGCGCCGCCTTGGCAAGCGCGCGCTGGAGATGATGGCGCGCGCCGGTGCCTTCGATGCGCTGGATGACAACCGCGCCCGTGTTCTGGCCGGGCTGGACGGCTTCGTCGCCTTCTCGGCTGCCAGCCATGATCAGGCGGCTTCGAACCAGTCCTCGCTGTTCGGCGGGGGCGAGGATCTGCCGCCGCCGCGCCCGGTTCTGGCCCCCGTCTGGCTGCCGGCCGAGCGGCTGGGGCAGGAACATCAGGCGATCGGCTTCTATCTTTCGGGCCATCCGATCGACGATTACCTGCCCGCGCTGCGCCGGATCGAGGTCAGCACCCTGGCCGAAATCAAGGCCGCCGCCGCATCCGGCCCATTGGTCTGCTATATCGCGGGCACGGTGTCGTCGCGGCAGGAAAAGAAATCGGCCAAGGGCAATCGCTTCGCCTTCATCGGGGCCTCGGACCCGACCGGGCTTTACGAGGCGGTGGTCTTCTCGGACGTGCTGGAAGCCTGCCGCGAGCATCTGGAGCCGGGCCGCAATGTCGTCCTTCAGGTGCAGGTCGAACCCCAGGGGGATGAGGTCAAGATGCTGGCGCGCGGGGTCCAGCCGCTGGATCAGGCCATTGCCGATGTCGGCCCCGCCGAACTGGTGCTGAATGTCTCTGACATGGTCGATTTCAACGGGTTGCACGGAACTCTTGCAGCGATGGATCGGGACCCCGGCCGACGCGGGCGACTGATCCTGCGGGTTCATGAGGGGGCCGAGGCCTATGACGTCGAAATTGCCGCCAAGGCCCCGGTTGGCCCCGCCGCCCGCCAGCGGCTGCGCGTCGTGGCGGGGGTACTGGACGTGATCGAGCAATAGGGCCATATTGCAGTCAGGTATCGACTGAAAGGCAGCATGATGAAATCTGTTCTGATCGCCGGATGCGGTCTTGCGGCGCTTGCCGGCTGCACGCCCGAAGAGCCTGCCGTCGGAATGGCCAATCCGGCCTCGGTCCATTGCGTCCAGCAGGGCGGCAAGCTGGAAATCCGCCGCGAATCGGGTGGCGAGGTCGGCTATTGCCACCTGCCCGATGGCCGCGTGATCGAGGAATGGGCGCTTTACCGCGCCACGGCCGGCTGAGCGCCGGAACGGAACCGCCAGGATGGGACTGGCCGGCCCGGCCCCTGAAACCCCCGACCCGAAGGAGATCCGGCGCAGTCAGCGGCTGTGGTGGATCAACATCATCGCGGCCTTCGGGATAACGGCACTGTCTGGCAGCGGTTCGGTGCTGTTATGGCTGCTTGGTTCCGGGGTGGTAACACAGTCAGCGCCGCTGGATGGTGACGAATACGGTTTGGCGGTGGTCCTGGGGATCGTGGCGGTGGTCTTCCTTGTGCTTGGCGTCACCATGTTGCGCCGTATGCGCCGCATGACGCCGCAAGAGTGGCATGAAAAGGCGCGCAACTGGCGCTCTCCGCTTTAGGGGCGGTTGATTTTCCCTGCCCCGGTGCACAGATTCCGGTCCCGGACAGTGCGAAACAGCTATGGAAAACAAAGCATGAGCGATGATTACACGCCCCCCAGGGTCTGGGCATGGGAAACCGGCAATGGCGGCGAATTCGCCAGCATCAACCGCCCCGTTGCCGGTCCGACGCATGAAAAGCCCTTGCCCGTGGGCCGCCACCCGCTTCAGCTTTACTCGCTGGCCACGCCGAACGGGCAGAAGGTCACGATCATGCTTGAGGAACTGCTGGCGGCTGGCCACAAGGGGGCCGAATATGATGCCTGGCTGATCCGGATCGGTGATGGCGACCAGTTCGGCAGCGGCTTCGTGGATGTGAACCCCAATTCGAAAATTCCCGCGATGGTGGATCATTCGGTCAGCCCGGCGCTGCGGGTGTTCGAATCCGGCTCGATCCTGCTGTATCTGGCCGGAAAATTCGGGGCTTTCCTGCCTGATGATCCGGCCGCGCGCACGCAGGCGCTGAACTGGCTGTTCTGGCAGATGGGTTCGGCCCCGTTTCTGGGCGGCGGCTTCGGCCATTTCTTCCATTACGCGCCGGTAAAGATCAAATATGCCATCGACCGCTACACGATGGAGGTCAAACGCCAGCTTGACGTGCTGGACCGCCATCTGGCCGAAAACCGCTTCATGGCGGGGGCGGATTATTCCATCGCGGATATGGCGATATTCCCGTGGTATGGGCAGCTGACACAGGGGGGCGTTTACGGCGATGCGGTGACTTTCCTTGACGGGAAAAGCTATCGCCACCTGCTTCGCTGGACCAATGAAATCGCCGCCCGCCCCGCCGTGCAGCGCGGGCTGATGGTCAACCGCACCTCTGGCGATCCGGCCGGGCAATTGCATGAACGCCACGACGCATCGGATTTCGAGACGCGGACCGAAGACAGGCTGAACCCGCAGGGCTGACATGAAAAGGCCCCGCCGTGGCGGGGCCTTTCCGGCAAGAAAGGGTCAGTTGCGCGCGCGGTCGACCATCTTGCCCTTGGAAATCCAGGGCATCATCTCGCGCAGTTTCGCGCCGACCTGTTCGATCTGATGCTCGTCATTGATGCGGCGCGTGGCCTTGAAGCTGGGCTGGCCGACGGCGTTTTCCTGCATGAAGTCGCGCACGAACTTGCCGGTCTGG
>JAUNTV010000265.1 GCA_030538515.1 Paracoccus sp. (in: a-proteobacteria) | reverse complement strand
GATGCAGGAGAGCGGCGCGCCCCTTGGTGAGACAGGGCTGGGGACGAGAGGCTGCATTTGCGGTCCGTGAACAGCACCGTGCCGATGGCTGTGTCGAGCATCGCGACCGATCAGGACCAGCTACGCCGGGGCAGCGCAGGCGGAACGGCAGCAAGGCGGCTTGCGGACCGCCCGCCCGCAGGCCGATCCTGCGCCCCAAGGCGATAGAGATCCGCTGTGCCTCCACAGCTTCGTGCCCTTGCCGGTTCGGTCTGACGCCAGACGCCTCGCCCATGCCATCGCCTGACCACGGCAGACAGCCGCATCTGGCCGGCAGATCCCAAGGACCGAGCGCCACTGCCCGCAGGTCCCAACATGATCCCCGCCCGGTTTACGGCGATCACCGGCTGATCGGGTGCCGTCCGCGTCATGCCCAACCCGTCGCTGCTCTGGCAGGCCGACGGGGGACGAACAGAACGGCGTGGGCAGCGATCCGTGGCCGCAGCCGCCTGCCCCGGTTGGAGCAAACATGCCAAAGCGGCCTTCGCGCCGCGATATGATGCAGCCCGTGTCGGTTTTCAGGCCGCCCAGTTTCAGGAGAACAACCCAACCGCCCGCAGGAATCCCGTGCGGTCAGGGCCGCAATTCCGCCCGTCCACGAAACCGGCGTTACGGAGAACCGCTGGCCCGTAAAGCCGGGTCGGCGCAAGCCCGATGTGCCAGACACACGGCCACCATCAATGACTGAGACGCCTTGCACGTCGCGCAATGCCGTTCAGGTGGATCATCGAGGCCCGCTCCGGTTGATAACTGTTATCAAATAGACTACCTTCACCATAAAGGAGATGCGATCATGATCAGTGCAGACCTTGGCGCCCAGCTTGAGGGCTTTGTCGCGAAGCTGGTGGAAACCGGCAGGTATAACTCGAAAAGCGAGGTGCTGCGCGAAGGCATCCGCCTGATGCAGGAACGCGAGGCGCGGCTGGCGGTTCTGGATCAGGCTTTGGCACGCGGGCTGGCCGATGAAGAGGCGGGCCGGATCAAACCCATGGCCGAGGTCACGGCCCGGCTTGAGCGCAAATACGCTGACATGCCTCGCCCGGCCGAATGATCGTTTTTCTGACCGCTGCCGCCGAGGCTGATCTTGAATCCATCGGTGATTACATCGCCCGCGACAATCCGGCGCGGGCGGCAAGTTTCGTGCGTGAGCTCTATCAACGCTGCCTCGATATTGCCGATATGCCCGAGGCTTGGCCTGTTGTCCCGCGCTATGAGGCCCTCGGCATCCGCCGCCGGGTACATGGGCGGTATCTGATCTTTTACCGTATCGGGGTTGATCGGATCACCGTCCTGCACATCCTGAACGGCGCGATGGATATTGATGCGATCCTGTTTCCCAAGGGGTAAACGAAGCACGTCACGGGGTCGATGACGCCAGCTGATGCTCTGCGGCCATGATGCCGCCAGTCTCACGCGCAACCTTGGCCCAGACCGAGATCGGCTGATCTGTGCGGAAGAAGATGTCACGTTCGATACCCATGCCAAAGGGCAGGCGCAGGCCGGCAATTTCGGACAGGCTGAAGCAGCCCAGTTCTGGAAAGCCGAGATCGGCTAAGCCAAACAGAATATCCCCATCCGGTTCCATTTGGGTAACCAACCATGTGCCGATCCCGAAGGGGTTGAAGAGTTTGACCAGCGGAACATGATCCTGATCCGAGTTTTGGCCATTCTTGAGCAGGCGGGCGCGATGATCTACGGTCACAAGGATCATGCCGCGCTCCTCTCCGTCTCAAGCGCAGCTTCTGCCTCTGGCAGATGCACCAAGAGCCAGTCCGAGGCCTTGCTGGCCTGACTGGCCGCGCGGATGATGGCGCGGCTGTCCTCGCGCATGACCTCAAACCACGACCCGATATAATCGGCATGGCGCACGGTCGGCACGATCCCCAGCGTGGCGCAGCAAAAGGCGGCGGTCAGTTCCGCGACCAGTTCTTCCTGCGCGTATTTCTTCGTTCCGAAGCCGCCGGTCAGATCGCGGTTCAGCCGTTTGACATGGCCAGTCGCATGCCCCATTTCGTGAAGCGCCGTTCTGTGCCAATTGATCGGCTCAAAATAGGCCTGTGAGGGCGGCACCTGCACATAGTCGAGTGCCGGCATATAGAAGGCGCGGTCGCCGCCGATACGCAGATCGATGCCGGTAGCTTCGATCAACGCCTCGACCTGCGGCGCGATCAGACCTTCGGGCACAGGCGGGGCGGTGATGGCGATGCCCTCGGGCAGGCCCTCGCATTGGGCAGTGTTAAAGACCGTGAAGCGTTTCAGGAACGGGATGCTTTGCGCGACCTCGCCGGTCTCAAAGGCGCGGCGCTGTTCCTCCTCGGGCGTGAAACGGTCGGCATAGACCACCGTGGTGCCACGCTCGCCCTTGCGGACATTGCCGCCAAGGGCGAGCGCCTGCCGGAAGGTCAGCCAGTGCTGGCCGGGAAAGCCGTGCTGCACCACCGCGCCCCAGAGGATCAGGATATTGATCCCGGAATAGCCTCGGCCACTCGCGGCATTGCGCGGTATGGCCAGCGGGGCTTTCGTGCTGGCCATGCCCCAAGGCTGAACCCAGGGTAGCCGCCCCTGTTCCAGTTCCATGATGATTTTGCTGGTGATGTCGTCGTAAAGACTGGGGCGCGATGCCCGGTCCTGTCGGGCCATGGTAAAAACCTCCGCGACGTGGCGCCGGAGGCCTCTCCTCCAACCCCTTCCCCGTCACGGGCGCAGCCCCTGCCCTTTCACTCTGCCGACGTGGTCTCGACGCTGACCTCGCGCCCGCGCAGGCGGATGGTCAGGTCGCAGCCCTTGGGCAAGCGCCAGCAGATATCGCGGCAGATAATTCGGCGCACGAGGTTAAGATCGGCGTCGGCTGCTGATTGCAGCAAGGTAACGGCCCAGTCCTCGGCCTCATCGCAAAACCATTGCAATTGCTGGTCATAGGAACCGGCTTCGCTGTCATCAGAGGGGCTGAACAGAGCCGCCTCAAAGAAGTTGACCAGTTCGCGCGGCGTGATCGTAGCTTTACGAATCAGGCTGATTTCGGCCTCATCAAGGCACGGGTAATCTGACCCCAAAAGCAGCAGATCGGTGCCGATGGTGGCCAGTGGGCTGTCTGCGCCCTCATAGCCCAGCACCACTTCCAGCCGATCCGGGCGTTCCGGCAGCCCGCCTTGATTGCAGGGTTCGATTGAAACGGTGTCACCGTCGAGAGTCGCGCGGTATGTCAGCGGCGTAATGGTTCTCAGGCGGTCATACCACGCATAGCCTTCGAACGAAGGGCATGGCTGCCAGAGCGTCGGGGCATCCGCCCAATGCGTCAGTGCGCGGGCCATGTTCTGTTCCTCGATGGCGTCGGCGCCGGCATAGAGCAGCGCCCCGGGCGCGATTGTCTCGGGCGGTGCGTATTCGGCGCGATTGCCGTCGGCGCAATCGGGCAGGAAGGGTCGCAGCATCGGCGCGGCCTCGGGCAGAGAGATCCCCAAAGCCACAGCCTGACGGTGATCGGCAAAAGACAGGCTATGCGCGCCCGCCCTCGCGATCAGCCGATAGAAGACCCGGCGGATTTCGTTACACAGGGCGCTGAACATCTCATTCTGCACCACCTCTTTGCGCGCGGGCAGGACGAGTTTCAGATCGGCGCTGTGAATGACGTCGATGCGCGCATGCCAAGAGCGATGCCAGAGCTGGCCAAGCGCGGGCAGCGGCACGCGCAGGGTGATGCCGTGGACATTGGCATTGCCGTGGCGGCTGAACACGGTGGTATCGCGCTCATAGATGCCGATACGGATGCCGCGCCAGTCTTCAATATGGTCTGCCTCGGCCAGGAAATCCTCACGCGGCAAAGCTTCGCCATTGAACGTGACCGGCAGCGGAGAGAAGCGCGCCGCCTGTCTGAGGGCGGCGGCAAGGTTATCGCGCAGGCTTTCGGGAAAGATCACCGCCATACCGCGCCAGCCGTCAGGACCATCGCTGACGATCACCGGTTCCTTGCCCGCAAAGGCGTCGGCACTGGCGTTGATCTGCCAGGCGGTATCGGTCGCCTTGCGCCGCGCAATGATCCCGACGCCGCGGTTGGCAAGGGCAAATAAGCCCATCCCGGCTGCATCCTCAGCGTTGACCATCCCCTCGTCCCAGCCACTGCGCCCAAGCGAGAACAGATTTTGCGGATCATCCAGCCCCGGCCCGTCATCGGCGACGCGGATCGCGGGACCAA
>JAUNTV010000264.1 GCA_030538515.1 Paracoccus sp. (in: a-proteobacteria) | reverse complement strand
CGCCCGGCTTTTCGCGGCGTCCTGGCCGATCAGGTGCCCGGCCTGCACCCCGCCGCCCATTACGCGGAACTGGATTTCTGAAAACAAGGCCGGGGCTCTGCCCCGGACCCCGAGGTATTTTCGCACTGATGATGGGCAAAGCCGGTCTTTTGCCTTCTTCTGTCGGGAAATATCCCGGGGGTGCGGGGGCAGCGCCCCCGCGGCGCGTCAGCCAAGCGCATAGCCCGCGCCGCGCACGGTGCGCACCGGATCATTGCCGCCATTGATCATCAATGCCTTGCGCAGCCGGCCGACATGGACGTCGATGGTGCGGGTATCGACATAGATGTCGCGGCCCCAGACCCGATCCAGAAGCTGTTCGCGCGTCCAGACGCGACCGGGCTTTTCCATCAGCGTCGACAGCAGCCGGAATTCGGTCGGGCCGAGATGCAGCGCCTGACCGGCGCGGAACACGCGATGTTCGCCGGCGTCCAGGATGATATCGCCGTAGCTGAGCCTTTCGCCCATGGTCGCCGGGCGGGTGCGACGCAGTTGCGTGCGCAGGCGCGCCATGAGTTCGACCACGGAATAGGGTTTCACCACGTAATCATCCGCGCCGGTTTCCAGCCCGCGCACGCGGTCGACCTCATCGCCGCGTGCCGACAGCATGACGATGGGGATCGGGCGCGTGGCCGGGTCGGCCTTGACGCGGCGGCAGATCTCGATGCCCGAGACATTGGGCAGCATCCAGTCGAGCACGATCAGATCGGGCTGTTCTTCCTGCACGAGCAGAAGCGCCTCATCGCCGTTTTCGGCCATGACGACCTCGAACCCCTCGGCTTCGAGATTGTATTTCAGCACTTCGCGCTGCGCGCCCTCATCCTCGACCACCAGAACGCAAGGGGTTTGGCGAACGGACATGGATGCTATCCTTCACTCTCGGGGCTGTCGGGGCTGTCGGCGGCGACACGCACGACGCCATCGCGTTTCGGGCGGTTTTCCTCGGGCAGCGCGCCAGTCACCAGATAGATCACCTGTTCCGCGATGGTGGTGGCATGATCGCCCATGCGCTCGATATTCTTGGCGATGAAATGCAGATGCATGCAGGCGGTGATATGGCGCGGGTCTTCCATCATATAGGTCAGGAATTCGCGGAAGAGTGCGTTATACATCTGGTCGACTTCCAGATCACGTTCACGCACATCCGCGGCCAGTCCGGCATCGCGCTGGATATAGCTGTCAAGCGCGTCCTTCAGCAGCCGTTCGACCGCCACGGCCATACGGCGGAGCGCCATGCCGGCGCCCTCGATCACGGGCTGCTGCGCCAGCACATGGGCGCGTTTGGCCATGTTCTTGGCGTAATCGCCCACCCGTTCCAGCGAGCCGGAGATCTTGATCACCGTCAGCACCAGCCGCAGATCGGTGGCGGTGGGCGCGCGCAGCGCGATCAGGCGGGCCGCGTCCTCGTTGATTTGCAGATCCAGCGCATCGATTTCGCGGTCGCGGCGGCGGACCTCTTCGGCGAGTTCGTCATCCAGCGTCTCAAGCGCGCGGGCGGCGTCGATGATCGCGTTCTCGACCATGCCGCCCATGCGCACGACAAGGGCCTGGATGGTTTCCAGATCGCGGTCGAAGGCCGAGGCGATGTGTTTGTCACTCTGCATTCTGCTCTCTCTCGCTCCCGTCGTTCAACCGATACGGCCGGAAATATAGCTTTCCGTCCGCGGGTCCTGCGGTTTGGTGAAAATATCGTCCGTGTCGCCGTATTCGACCAGATTGCCCAGGTGGAAGAAGGCGGTTTTCTGGCTGACGCGGGCGGCCTGCTGCATGGAATGGGTCACGATCACCACCGAGAAATCGCGGCGAAGCTGATCGATCAGTTCCTCGACCTGGCTGGTGGCGATGGGGTCGAGCGCCGAACAGGGTTCGTCCATCAGAAGCACCTCGGGCGCGGTGGCGACGGCGCGCGCGATGCAAAGGCGCTGCTGCTGGCCACCCGAAAGGCCGGTGCCGGGTTCGTGCAGGCGGTCCTTGACCTCGTTCCACAGCGCCGCGCCGCGCAATGCCTTCTCGACGATCTCGTCCAGTTCGGCGCGGTTGCGCGACAGCCCGTGGATGCGCGGGCCATAGGCCACGTTGTCATAGATGGATTTCGGGAAGGGGTTCGGCTTTTGAAACACCATGCCCACCTTGGCGCGAAGCTGCACCGGATCGACGCGCTTGTCGTAGATATCTTCGCCATCCAGCGCGATCTTGCCCTCGATCCGGGCGATGTCGATGGTGTCGTTCATCCGGTTGATGCAGCGCAGGAAGGTCGATTTCCCGCAGCCCGAGGGGCCGATGAAGGCCGTCACCGCCTTGTCGAGAATGTCCACATTGACATCCTTGATGGCATGTTTGTCGCCGTAATAGACCTGCACATCGCGGGCCGTGATCTTGATATCGGACTGCTTCACCTTACGCTCCACGCGGCTCATGTCATTCATGGTTTCATCCCCCGCCACGGATTACCAGCGGCGTTCGAACTTGCGGCGCAGATAGATGGCCAGCAGGTTCATGCAAAGAAGGAAGGCCAGCAGCACGATGATCGCCCCCGAGGCGCGTTCGAAAAACGCGGGGTCGGCGCGCTGTGTCCAGTTGTAGATCTGCACCGGCAGCGCCGAGGAAGGATCACCGAAACCGCCCAGATTATCCAGCCCCTCGAAGGGCCATGGCGGGCCGGGATAGGTGGTCACAAAGGCCACCATGCCGATCAGCAGCAGCGGCGCGGTTTCGCCAAGCGCCTGCGCCAGCCCGATGATCGTGCCGGTCAGGATGCCGGGCATGGCCAGCGGCAGGACGTGGTGAAACACCGTCTGCATCCGGCTGGCACCCACCCCAAGGGCCGCATCGCGGATCGAGGGCGGCACCGCCTTCAGCGCCGCGCGGGTGGCGATGATGATCGTGGGCAGCGTCATCAGCGTCAGCACAAGGCCGCCGACGATGGGCGCGGATCGCGGCAGCCCGCCCACGTTGATGAACACCGCAAGCCCCAGAATACCGAAGACGATGGACGGCACGGCGGCGAGATTCGAGATATTCACCTCGATAATATCGGTCAGCCGGTTCTTTGGGGCGAATTCCTCAAGATAGATGGATGCCGCGACCCCGATGGGCAGCGCCAGCACCAGAACGATCAGCATCATGTAAAGCGAACCAAGGATCGCCACGCCCAGCCCCGCCGATTCCGCGCGGTTTTCAGATGCGTCGGGATTGGTGATGAAGCCCATGTTGAAGCGCGTGGCCAGATCGCCGCGCGCAGCCATTTCACGCGCAAGGGCAAGCTGGGCGAAGCTGGTGCGGCTGGTCAGGCGCGCGCCTTCCCCGTCCGAGACCCGGCCCTTGAACAGCCCGTCGATGCTGCTGGATGTCAGCGCGCGGATTTCCACGGTCTGGCCGACCAGATCGGGATTGGCCAGCACCTCGCGGCGCAGCTTGGCGCGGGCATCATCCGACAGGAAGCCGCGCAGGTCGGCATCGCTCAGATCGGGGATGGTGATGTTATTCGCCTGAACGTAGCTGCGCATGGATTGCTCCAGCAGCGCGCCGTAGTTGAGCGTCAGCACCTTGGCCATCTCGGCGGGGTCGCGGTTGCCGGCGGGATCAACCACCGAGGCATCCAGCGTCACCGGGATCTCAACCGAGGTCTGGCGGAAGGCACTGGCCCCGTCCGAAAAGATGGTGATCAGCAGAAAGACCAGTGCCGCGATGGCGGTCAGGATGGCGGCGATACCGTAAGCCTTGAAGCGGCTTTCGGCGGCATTGCGGCGGCGGGTGCGGGCGTCGACCTGCAAAAGCGAACCGGATCTGGGGCGCAGGGGGCCGGTATCGCGCGCGGGGGTGGCTTCGGTTGCGTCGGTCATTCGTAGTGCTCCCGATATTTGCGCACGATATAAAGCGCAAAGATATTCAGACCCAGGGTGATGACGAACAGCGTCAGGCCAAGGGCAAAGGCAACCAGCGTTTCGGGGCTGGTGAAGTCGTTATCCCCGGTCAGCTGGCCGACGATCTTCACGGTGATCGTGGTCATCGCCTCGAACGGGTTGCCGCTGATGCGCGCCATGGCACCGGCACCCAGAACGACGATCATCGTCTCGCCGATGGCGCGGCTGGCGGCCAGAAGGATCGCGCCGACGATACCGGGAAGGGCGGCGGGTAGAACCACCTTGAGGATGGTTTCGGAATGGGTCGAGCCAAGCCCCAGGCTGCCGTCGCGCAGCGATTGCGG
>JAUNTV010000263.1 GCA_030538515.1 Paracoccus sp. (in: a-proteobacteria) | reverse complement strand
GAACCTTGCGCTGCATGTGACGGGGCAGCGGGCCGATGGCTATCATCTGCTTGATTCCATGGTGGTTTTCGCGGGCACGGGCGATCAGGTCAGCCTGTCGCCCGGCCCCTTGTCGCTTGTGGCCGAAGGGGCTTATGCCCATGCCCTGACGCCGGGCCGGAACCTGTGCCTTGACGCCGCCCGGCTGGCCGGGGCCGAAGCCGCGATCCGGCTGGTGAAGAACCTGCCCGTGGCGGGCGGGATCGGCGGCGGTTCCGCCGATGCGGCGGCGGTGCTGCGCGGGCTGGCGCGGATGGGGGTGGCCCTGCCCGCGCAGCCTGAAAGGCTTGGCGCCGATCTGCCGGTCTGTCTGGCGGGGCGCCCTGCGCGCATGCGCGGCACGGGCGAGGTGCTGGACCCGCTGCCGCCCCTGCCGGAACTGCATCTCGTGCTGGTCAATCCGGGGCTGCCGCTGTCCACGCCGGATGTATTCAGGGCCTTGACGCGGAAGGATAATCCTCCGCTGCCGCCGATGCCTGCGCGTTTCGATCCGGCCGGGCTTGCGGGCTATCTGGGCACCTGCCGCAACGATCTGGAGGCCCCCGCCATCGCCATCTGCCCCGCCATCGCCAGCGTCCTGCGCGCGCTTCGGGACGAAGGCGCGCTGCTGGCGCGGATGTCGGGATCGGGGGCGACCTGCTTCGGCCTTTTCGACAGCGCACAGGCGGCGGGGCTGGCCGCTTACCGCATCGGCACCGGCGGGGATGACTGGTGGGTCACTGCGACGGGACTCGCGCCCGCGCCCGGCTTTGGCTAATCTGCCCGTGAAGGAGACGCAGATGCTCAGACTCGGCGTGAATATCGACCATGTGGCCACGATCCGCAATGCGCGCGGCACCCCCTGGCCCGACCCTTTGCGGGCTGCGAAGCTGGTCGAGGACGCAGGGGCCGACGGCATCACCGCCCATCTGCGCGAGGATCGCCGCCATATCACCGATGCCGATATTGACGCGCTGATGGCCGGGCTGCGCCTGCCCCTTAACCTTGAAATGGCGGCAACCGCGGAAATGCAGACCATCGCGCTGCGCCACCGCCCCCATGCCATCTGTCTGGTCCCCGAAAAGCGCGAGGAACGCACGACCGAGGGCGGGCTGGATGTCGCCGGCAATGACAGCGCGCTTGGCCATTACATCGCCCCCCTGCGGGACGCCGGTTGCCGGGTTTCGATGTTCATCGGCCATCAGCCCGAACAGATCCGCGCCTCGGCCCGGATCGGGGCGGCGGTGGTGGAACTTCATACCGGCGCTTACAGCGACTTCGACACCGAAGGCCGCATCAGGGAACGCGACGCCGAACTGGCCGCGATCCGCGAGGGCGCGGCCCTGGCGGCATCCCTTGGGCTGGAGGTTCACGCAGGCCACGGCCTGACCTTCGACAATGTTGGCCCCATCGCCGCTATCCCCCAGTTGACCGAACTGAATATCGGCCATTTCCTGATCGCGGAATCGGTCTTTATCGGGCTGGATCAGGCCATTCGCCAGATGCGCGCCGCCATGGATGCGGGCCGGGCGTGATCCTTGGCATCGGCACTGATCTGGCGAATATCGAACGCATTCAGCGCGTTCTGAACCGTCACGGCGACCGCTTCCGCAACCGCGTCTTTACCCCCACCGAACTGGCCAAGGCCGCGCGCCGCAAGGATGAAGCCGGCACGCTGGCGAAACGTTGGGCCGCGAAAGAGGCATGTTCCAAGGCGCTTGGCACTGGTCTGGCCATGGGGATCAGCTGGAAGGACATGGCTGTCAGCAACCTTGCCAGCGGTCAGCCGGTGATGGCCCTGACCGGATGGGCGGCCGAGCGGCTGGCGGCGATGACACCCCCCGGCCATGACGCGGTGGTCCATGTCACCCTGACCGATGATCACCCATGGGCGCAGGCTTTCGTGGTGATCGAGGCCCGCCCGGCCCCCTAGCGTGCGGCTAAAGGCGGCATCGGAATCGCCGCGATTTGCGCAAGCATGCGCCCGGTGAGTGCCGCATCGCCCGACACCATCGCCCGGCCCAGATCCGGCCCCGACAGGATCGCGGTAAGGCTGATCAGGGCCTCGGCCTCGGGCGGGTTTTGCGGTCGGATCACCATGCTGGCGACCATGGCGCGCGACATCTCGGACAGGTCCGGCTCATCCATGACGAGGCCGGTCAGCATATCGCGCAGATCATAAAGGCAGGCGGCCATATTGCCCCCGGCGCAGAGCCGCGTCAGATGCGCGATCAATCCGGCATCCCTATGCAGCGCGGGACTGGCCAGATCACCCAGCAGCGCATCGCAGGCACCAAGCGCGCCACGGATACAGAATGCGCGCTGCTCGGCCTGCGGCATAGGATCGCGCCCGGCGATCTCGCAGCCCGCGCTCCAGCCCAGATCGCAGGCCATCGCGCCATAGCGGATCGCGGCGGCACCGTCCCGCGGCAGAAAATCGCATTGGACCCTGCTTCGGGGGGCGTTGCGAAGGCCATGTCTGCTGCTGCAAAAGCCGCTCACCCCGTCGCGGTATTTCGTCGCCACAGAAAAGCAGGCCCCCCCGTTTCCGGCGACGCATTGGCTGATCTGGGGGGCAAGCGTCTTGATCCGGTAGCTCCGGTGGCGCAGAGGCGCGTCCATCACAACGGCCAGCACCGCCAGCCCTGCCAGCGAGCCAAGGAAACCCACATAGATATGCGGCCGATAGCGCGGCCAGCGATCACAGGCGATCCCGATCAGAATGACCACCGGGATCATCGCAATCCCGAAGGCAAGGGCAATCAGCATGCGCATGCCGCTATGGCCCCGCCCCGGCGCGGGCTTCCATCGCCCGCCGCCGTGCCCTTGCCGAACGGATCAGGGTCCATGAATACAGGATCAGCGCCAGCCAGATCAGCGGAAAGGCGATGCGGCGCGCGCCATCGAAGGGCTCGCCAAAGACCAGCACCGCCAGCAGAAAGATCATGGTCGGCGTGATATATTGCAGGATGCCGATGGTCGACAGCTTCAGAAGCTTGGCGGCATTGGCATAAAGCAGCAGGGGCACCGCCGTCACCGGCCCGCAGCCGATCAGCAGCAGCGTATCCTTCCAGTTCGCGCCGAAATGCCCGCCGCCATGGCTGTGCAGCCAGAACAGATAAGCCAGCGCCGGCAGCGAAAGCAGCGCGACCTCCAGCGTGAAGCCCTGATTGGGGCCAAGCGGCAGGCTGCGCTTGAAGAAGGCGTAAAACCCCCAGGACAGGAACAGCCCGACCGCGACAAGGGGCAGGCTTCCGGCCTCGACCGTCAGGATGGCCACGGCCAGCAGCGCCAGCCCCACCGCCACCCATTGCAGCCTGACCAGCCGTTCCCCCAGCAAAAGCGCGCCGATCAGGATCGAGAAAAGCGGGTTGATGTAATAGCCAAGCGCCGCCTCGACCGTGCGGCCATTGCCGATGGCCCAGACATAAAGCAGCCAGTTGCAACTGATCAGCGCCGCCGTCAGCGCCGCCATGACCAGAAGGCGCGGGCGGGCCACGGCCGCGCGCAGATCGGCCGCGCGCCCCTGAAGGATCAGCGCCGCCGCCGCGATCGGCAGCGACCAGAGCACACGATGCGCGATCACCTCGGCCGGGGGAAGATGGCTCAGTTCGCGCATGTAAAGCGGCAGCACGCCCCAGATCAGATAGGTGGCGATGGCAAGGGCAAAACCCCTGGGCGAATCACTGGCTTGGACCTGCGGCGTCATGGCGCAAAGACTATCCCGGCACCCATGCGATGGGCAGGGGGGATCGGCACGAAAACGTGATCCTGCCTGTCTGGGAATGATGACGCGGAACTTGCGCGAAGCAAGCAAAGCCGCCTAGGCTTCGCTCATTGCATCATAAGGAAGAAGCTCCCATGTTTCACCGGATTATCATGAGTTTGGGGCTGGCATTTCTCGCACAGCCAGCGCTTGCCCAGTCGCAGGCAGAAGATTGCGGGGCGCGCGGGCCGGATATTATCGCCGCAATCCACCCGCAGGCCACGCAGCTGGAGCCGCTGCGCTATGAAATCGACGGAAAGATCGCCACTCTCGCCAGTATTGTCGGCGGCCCCTATGATATGATCTGCCGCGACTGGCCGGCCTATCCCGACCGGCTTCTGGTCGGCCTCCCCCTGATCCATGGTGCCGATGCGGCCGATGATCCCGACAAGACCGGCGATCTGGAGATTCTGGTGCTGGACCGCGCCAGCTATGCCCCTCAGGCGCGGCTTTTGCTCAGCGACTTCATTCAGG
>JAUNTV010000262.1 GCA_030538515.1 Paracoccus sp. (in: a-proteobacteria) | reverse complement strand
GCCCGGAAGGATTCGAACCTCCGACCCCCAAGTTCGTAGCCTGGTGCTCTATCCAACTGAGCTACGGGCGCGCTGAAGAAGCGAGATTATGAGCGGATGCGGCAGGTGCGTCAACCCCATTCAGGGATTTTTTTCGAGATCAGCCTACCCCGGCCATCAAATCAAATGCGCGCTATCACTCAAGCCGTATTGCCCGGCCAACCGTGCCAGTGCGATCGGATCATCAACCGCGAGCTTTTCGAACAGGCGCGTCTTGTGGGTGTTGACAGTTTTCGGGCTGAGGCTGAGCTGACGCGCGATGCTCTCCTGACGCAGCCCCTGCACCAACAACATCGCCACCTCCAACTCACGTGGCGAGAGTTGGTCGAACGGGCAAGCATCGCCACCAATCCCAGACAACGCCATATTCTGCGCGATGTTGTTACCCAGATAACGCCGGCCGCGCGCGACCTCGCGCACCGCACGGACAAGTTCCGTTGCATCGCCGGCCTTGCCCAGATAGCCCTGCGCGCCGGCATCGATCAGGCGCTTTGGCAGTGGCCCGTCCTCCAGCACCGAGACGATGATGACTTTGCAGGGCTGGCTGCCACTGCTGAGGCGCTCGGTGATCTGCAGGCCGCTGATACCGGGCAGATGCAGATCGCACAACACGACATCGGGCTTGAGCTGGCGGATTTCAGGCAGTGCCGCCTCACCCGAATCCGCTTCACCCACAACTTCGATATCGACCTCCTGCCCCAGAATCATGCGCATCCCGGTGCGCACCAAGGCATGGTCATCGATGAGATAAACCCGGATCGTCATGCAGTCTCCCCCGCTGTTTCGATGACGCCAGACTAGGAGAGCAGCGCGACAAGGGCAAGTCGGCGATGTGCGGCGCGTGGTGTAGGAAATGCCTGATGGCGGGCTGCTGCGCATATCGATGCCCCACAGTGCATGCCGGCGACGTTACAGCGTGGATCGTTGTCCGGGCGGAAGGCCATGTCGATTCCAAGGCAAAATCATCCACACGACACCCAAGGACGTTCTGAACAACCCGTCATTCCGGCGAACGCCGGGATTCATCGGATTGCAAACGATCGGAAAACAAAGACACTGAGCCCGGGCTTTCGCCGAGGTGTTATTTCAAGGCGAGTTGATCAGTGCTTCCCCAACACAGGATCGAAGGATGAAATCGAAACCGGCATGCTCGCGGCCACTGCTCATCATCTGCTGGTTGGTGGCCGTCGGACTGTCGGGGTGTACGGCCCTTCATCGGCCTGATGCAGGGCTGACCACCCCGGTGTGTGAGCGTGATCGTTCGATTTGTAGCATGGATGGCCGAGTTATGGCGGCGCATCCTTGGGAGGCGAAAATTGAGGTGGCGGGTGGCTGCATTGCGATACTTGTCCCCGATTCATTTTCTTCAGTCGCGGCGACGTTCGATGGGAAGCGGGCGCGCGTGGCAGGCCAGATGGTTCCGCAGCCGACCGGGGAAGCAATGCCCTACTACGTTGTTCGGGGGATGCGCGTCAATGCAAACAGCTGTCTTGCGGCCGTCGTGGTGTTTTCCATTGACGGTGAAGACGGTAGCCACTGGGAAATTGAAAGCGCCGAATATCGCCGCGTGCCGCAATAGCCATCCGCACCTGGTTAGACTGCGCGCTCATCACTCTAACCAACCTCAAAAGGTTATGCAGGGCGGCGCTACGGTTGGTCGGCAACCAGACGGCGGAGAACGGAACCGGCTCCGGTTCGTCGGCGAGCGGCAGGAACACGACGCCGGACGGTTGCAGCAACGATGTGGCCGCGCCGACGATGGTGAGGCCGAGGCCTTTCCCGACCATGGACAGCAGCGTGCCGCGCCCCACGTCGAAGCGCAGGATCGACGGCGCGGGCCAGCGCCCGGCGAGGCGCAGCACGATATGGTCGTGAACCTGCGGGCCGATGCCGCCATGGCGGACAAGGAACGTCTCGCCTGCAAGATCGGCCCAGGTGATAGCCGGCTGCCCGGCGAGCGGGTGCCGCTCCGGCAGCACGGCCAGGAGCGGTTCGCTCCAGATGCGGCGGGAATGGCAGTCGGGCAGCTCGGGCGCACCGGCCACGAACACGATGTCAAGACGGTCGGCGCAAAGCTGCATGACAGGATCGCGCGCTGTGCCCTCGGCAATCTCTACCTCGATGCCGGGATGGTCTTCGCGATATTGCCCGATCAATTCGACGAGGAAGCTGTTCGGGATCAGGGCATGGATGCCGATGCGCAGCCGGCCGCATTCGCCAGACGCCGCCATGCCGGCCGTCTTCACGGCATGGTCGAGCTGATCGACGCCGGCCGATACCCGTTCGACGAACAGGCGTCTGGCCTCCGCAACCGCATTATTTTCATTTTAGATGGCGCGCGTCGGCACGCTGCGCGATGCAGCGACTTCTGCGCGGCTTTGGTCGGTTATCTGGCGATCTCCTTTGGGAGATCGGCGGTTAGGCTCAGGGACGCAGGAGTATTTTCCCCGGGCTGTGTCCGGCCTTGATGTGCTCAAGCGCGACCGCCGCGTCGGACAAGGGAAGGGTTTCGGCAATCCGTATGTTCAGCAGACCTTGCGCCGCGAGCTTCGCGACCTGATGAAGTTCATCATCTGGATGGCTTACCCAAGGGATGCCGGTGGCATGGGCATGTTCGTTGCCCCATGCGGTCACGGCCCGTCCGCCAGCGGGCAACAGCGCAACGGTGGCCGCAACCGAAGCAGCGCCGCCAACGGCATCCGCGCTGGCGGTGACGGGGCCGAGCCTGCGGATAGCGGTCACTACGTCAGCGGCGTAATCGACCGGATGAGCGCCCAATGATCGAAGATAGTCGTGGTTGGCTGGCGACGCGGTTCCAATGACGCGCGCACCACGCACGACGGCCACCTGAACAGCGGCGGAGCCGACGCCGCCAGCAGCGCCGTGAACCAACAGGGTGTCATCCTTGGTGATCCCGAGATGATGGACCATGGAATAGCCCGCAACCGCCGATGATGGAAGTCCGGCCGCCTGCTCGATGCTGACTTCAGGCGGCCGGGCGACGATCTGGCGTGTATCCACCGCCATATATTCTCTGAATGTGCCCGCGCGGCTGCCCGAGGTCACAGCGAGACGGGCGCGACTGTCCACAATCACCGCCTGTCCCACGGCGAAGTCGTTCACGCCCTCGCCGACAGCCTCGATGATCCCGGTGCTTGCCCAGCCCGGAGTGCCGGAAAAAGGGGCTGGGTCGCCTCGGAAGAATCCCGCAACAAGCTTCCAGTCAATCGGATTGACCCCGATCAGTTCATTGCGCACCAGCACTTGACCGCGCGCCAGGCTGGGGACGGTTTCGTCTTCCCAGCGCAAAACCTCGGGGCCGCCATGTTCGTAGTAGACGATTCGTTTGCTCATGCTGCAAACACTACAGTCTCACACCAATGTCAGAGTCAAGCGGCTTCTGACAAAGTTTTCGCGGGCGTTAGCGGGCTGGGCTGGCGGTGATAATCGCGTCCAAAGCGTTCACCGAGGCGCGCAAGGTGGCGATACGATCAAGGAGGTTCTTCCGCTCCGCGACGAGATCGGCGTAGAGGTCCGCGCACGTCAGGCGCAGACCGTCGCGATGTTGCATCATGCAGGGCAGAATGCGTTCGATCTTTTGCGTGCTCAACCCGGCAGCGAGCAGGGCTTGTATGCGCTGAACCCGCACGACGTCGGCATCCGCATACGTCCGGTAGCCGCTCGCCATCCGCAGAGGGTGCAGCAGGTTCTGTTCCTCATAATGCCGTAGCGACCTGATGCTCACCCCGGTTCGCCGCGACAGTTCGCCTATCCGCATCGCATCCTATCCACTTGCATCGCAATCTCTTACATCAATGTAAGAGATTAGCGGCAATGCATCCTCTCGTCCATGGCGGGCCGACAATTCCGCGTCGATGCAGTCATGGCGACAGGGAGCCGCTTGCCAGACCGCATTTCTCGACCGGCAAAATGAAAAGTTACTTTAAAAAAGATAATTCACAAAACTTAACATAATAGTTCGCTCAAAAAAGTTTTCGTAACAAGAAAAAATAGAATCGGAAAAAGTAGCAGTATGTACATCACGCACCTACGATATTTTTCCGCATTACCACCAGCTTCGCCCGAGAAGCGCCGCAAACCCTCATAAGCACAGGGTTTAAGCCATGCCGCCGTCTTGCTACCGCGCTTACGATCTTTGAATTTTCTTGCGCCTGACCTGCCCCCAATCGCCGTACCAGCGATTACTGATAAAGCCCGGGGTTGAAG
>JAUNTV010000261.1 GCA_030538515.1 Paracoccus sp. (in: a-proteobacteria) | reverse complement strand
ATATCCTCGGCCACGTCCAGAACGCCATAGGATCTGGTCTTTTCCAGCGGCACTTCCATGGTCGCGACCATGGTGCCGCCGGTTTCGGCATGGGCCTCGATCATCTGCTGAAGGCAGGGCGGCTCGCCCATGATGACGTCATCGGTCAGCACCACGGCGACGGGTTCGTTTTCGGGCACCAGACGCCGCGCGCACCAGACCGCGTGGCCAAGCCCCATGGCCTTGTGCTGGCGCACATAGGCGATGGCGCCCGAATCCATATTGGTTGCGCGCAGGATATCCAGAAGCTCGGCCTTGCCGCCACGCTTGAGATTGGCCTCCAGCTCGTGGGCGTGGTCGAAATAATCCTCCAGCGCGCCCTTCCCGCGAGAGGTGACGAAGATGAATTCCTCGATCCCGGCGGCGCGTGATTCATCGATGGCGTATTGGATCAATGGCCGGTCAACCAGGGTCATGATCTCTTTGGGGATGGATTTCGTTGCCGGCAGGAAGCGAGTCCCCAGACCCGCGACGGGGAAGATGGCTTTGGTTACTTTACGGGTCATGGCCTTGTATCCTTTGGCGCGCGTTACCGCTGACAGTGCCTTATTACGCCAGTTCCGTGCCTTGGGACAAGCCGGGTGCGGCGCTTGCCGGCAGGGCGGGCGGGTTTCTGCGGTTGATGGTTAACAAACTTTCACGTGCCAGCCGGTCCCGAAGGCGCCAGGGCGTGAAAGCCGGGTCGCCCGGTTCGGACGGGCCCCAGAGCCCGCCGATCTGCTCGAACCAGCCGCCTTCCGTCAGGCCGAGGCGATGGGGCAGCAGCGTCGGGCTGAGAAGGATAACCGTGACGATCTGTCCCCCGGCGGTGGCAAGGGCCGCGCGCTCGCGCAGCCGGATCGCCTGCCAGTGCCAGCCGCTCAGCAGCAGATGGCCGCGCGGCGCGCCCTGGGGGACCGGCCGGAAGGGCGGGGGCCGGTCGTCGCGGGGCCGGGGCGGGGGCGGCAGCGCCATGGCGTGCCCTTCGGCCAGCCCGGCTTTCAGCGTCTGCATCAACGGGGCCACGCCCTGCGGGTCCAGCCGGCCATCCAGCATATGCCGGATCAGCCGCTTGCGGTTTTGCCCAAGCAGGGCCGCATCCGGTGGCACGGGCGCGTCATGACGCCGCGCGAAGATCGCGGCAGAGCGCCCGGTCAGCGACAGGTCCACCGGCACCGAAGCCGCGTTGCGCAGGGCGCTGCCGGCGCGCATATGGATCACCTGCGCCATGGGCACGATGGCGGTCAGCCCCTTGGGGAAGGCGACGGACATGCGCAGGTTCACGTCCGATTCGTCCAGATGATAGGCAAAAACCGGATCAAACCCGCCGATGGCGCGCAAATGCGTGGCCCGGAAGGCGCAATTCGTCCCCAGAGTGCTGACCGGCGCGCCATTTTCCGGCGCGAGAAGGCGGGTCTGCGGCTCGGGCGTGATCCGGCGCGCCACCCCCGAGGCATCGATCCTTGCCGCCTGCGTCTGCCAGCGAAATCCGCAGGTCCCGCGCGTCCAGCCGGTCGCGGCGATCACCTGCGGGTTTGCGAAAGGCGCGCTCAGCCCCGAAAGCCAGCCGGGTTCGGCCACCGCGTCATCATCGATGAAGGCGATGACATCGCCTGCCGCCTGCGCGATGCCCAGATTGCGCGCTTCCGATATGTTCGCCCGATCGAAGCCCACGCGTTTCAGCGGCAGATCGCAGGGCAGCGCCATCCCGGCGGGGTCGGCGACAAGGATGATTTCGAAGCTGGGGTGATCCTGAAGCGCCAGCGCTTGCAGGCAAAGCGCCAGCGGGCCGGGCCGCCCGCGCGAGACGATGACGACGCTTGCGCGGGCGATCACGCCTCGTCCATTTCGGCCAGCATGGCCTCGATCCGGGGGATGTCCTCGGGGTTGTTGAGTTCCCAGAACTGGCGGCCGCGGGCCTCGACCTCGACACAAAGCAGGCGGTGGCCGTTTTCAAGGAAGCGAAGCTGTTCCAGCCCTTCCAGTTTTTCCAGCCGCCCTTCGGGCCATGCCGGATAGGCGGCAAGGGCCTCGGGGCGGTAAGCATAGACGCCGACATGGTGAAAGACGGGCGTGGGTTCGTCGGGGGCATAGTCGCGCCCGGTGAAGGGGATGACTTCCTTGGTGAAGTAAAGCCCCTGCATGGCCGCGCCGAAAACGGCGGTGGTGCCGCCCACGCGCCCCGCCGCGCGATCCGCCAGCAGATCGGCGCGCATCCGCCCCGAGCAGCGCAGAACCGGCGTGGCCAGCCCGGCATTGGCGTCACCGCGCAGGGCCGTGACCAGATCCTCGATGAACCATGCGGGCGTCAGCGGCGCGTCGCCTTGCAGGTTCACGACGATCTCGGGCGCGATGCCAAGGTTTTCCACCGCCTCGGCGCAGCGTTCGGTGCCGTTGCGGCAGGCAGGTGATGTCATCACCACCTCGGCCCCGAAGGCCTGCGCGGCATCACGGATGCGCCCGTCATCGGTGGCCACGACCACGCGGTCGATCCCCGCCACGCCTTGCGCCGCGCGCCAGCTTCGTTCGATCAGCGACAGGCTTTGCCCGCCCGCGCCTTTCAGCATCGCAAGGGGCTTGCCGGGGTAGCGGGTCGAGGCGAAGCGGGCCGGGATGACGATCAGCACCGACATCAGGCGGGGTCCTTCACCAGCAGGACGCCCGGCGCATAGGCGATGAAGAACGGATTTTCGAAGCCCGGCTTGCCATAGCTCAGCGGCGTGTGGTCGTCGAAGCGCACGACCTCGCCGCCCGCGCCGCGCAGGACCGCATCGCCCGCCGCCGTGTCCCATTCCATGGTGCGCCCAAGGCGGGGGTAAAGATCGGCCTCGCCCGTCGCCACGAGGCAGAATTTCAGCGATGACCCCGCCGAGGTCATGTCGCGCGTCTTGTAGCGCCCGATATAGGCATCCGTCGCCGCATCCCGATGCGATTTCGACGCGACCACCATCAGTCCGCGATTGTCGGGCATGGCATTGACGCCGATGGGGTTGCAGGTGCCCGGTTCAGGCCCGAAGGGGCCGGTCTCCTCGACCGAGCGGCCATCGGCGGTGGTGTAGAAAAGCCGCCCCTTTGCAGGCGCATAGACGACCCCGCGCAGCGGCACGCCATCTTCGACATAGGCGATGTTCACCGTGAAATCGCCGCGCCGCTGCACGAATTCCTTGGTGCCATCCAGCGGATCGACGATCAGGAAAGTGCCGGCGCGCTGACCGTGGCTGTCGGCCTGCTCCTCGGTCACAAGCGTGATATCGGGGAAGGCGGCGCGAAGCCCGGCCGAGATCAGCGCATCCGCGGCCTCGTCGGCCTCGGTCACGGGGGAGGCGTCGGACTTGCTGCGCACCTCGAATTCGGGGGCACCGTAGATTTCCATGATCTTCCTGCCGGCTTCCAGCGCCAGTTGCCGCATGACCGAGGTGAGCCTGTCGAAATCCATATCGTCACCTTAACCTTCTGTTCACCAGGATTCGTCTGCCTTGTTGTGCAGCCCTGTCAGGCCACTTATGATGCGGGCCTGGGATCAGGGCAAGCCGCGCCCCGCAGCGGCGGGAATCATCGCCGCCGGCGCGGCACAGGGGACAGACAGTGGCAGCTTTGTTCGAGCAACGCCAGACACCGAACATGGTCTCGGCCGGGCTGACGACGCTGGGGCTGATCTATCACATGACCGTCTACAAGCTGCGCGTGACCGATCGCAATGCGGTGGCGGGGCTGCTGATGACCATCGCGCGATCATTGCTGATGGTCGCCTTCTTCTTCGTGTTTTTCTATGTGCTGAAGGTCCGAAGCTCGCCGATTCAGGGCAATTTCATCGTCTATATCATGACCGGGATCTTCATGTTCCTGACCCATAATCAGGCGATCCGGGCGGTCATGGCGGCGGAAGGCGCGGTCTCGCCGCTGATGAAACATACGCCGATGAATACCGCGATCACCATCTCTGCCTCGGCGCTGGCGGTGCTTTATCAGCAGATCCTGGCCAGCATGGTGCTGCTGATCTTCACCGACAAGTTCATAGAGCCGCTGGATATCGACCGCATCTATCCCTGTATCGGCATGCTGGTTCTGGCCTGGCTGTCGGGCTGCTGCATCGGGCTGGTCTTTCGCGCCGCCGAACCATGGTGGCCGAGGGGGGTCAACATGCTGGTCATGGTCTATACGCGGCTCAACATGGTCAGTTCCGGCAAGATGTTCGTCGCCAATACGCTGCCGACCGCGATGCTGATAATGTTCGACTGGAACCCGCTGTTTCA